>JBAVVF010000894.1:0-15697 GCA_049697155.1 Anaerolineales bacterium | reverse complement strand
TGGGCGCGCTGGCAGTGACGCTGGAAGGAGTTCTCGCCAAAATCATATTCAATCAGGCCCGAAGGGGAGATCAACAGCGCATTCGTGCCGGTTCCATGCCGGTCCGGGGCAATGACTACGGTTGGCGGCTCTCCCGCACGCGCGATCAAGGTGCGTACATCCTCGCCGGTGATCAGCGGAAGATCGGCAGGCAGGATCAGGACCGCGCCGGTTGCATAGACCTGTGCAACGACAGTGGCGCGCTTTAAAGCTGTATTCAATTCAGGCTGGCCGTCTTCGCGCACGGTGCGGGCCCCGTAGTTGCGGGCGATCGTCAACGCCTGTGGATCGCGGCTGATGACCAAAACCTCTTCCACTTCTTTCAATTCTGAAAGGGTCTTCAATGTGTTCTGCAAAAGTGAGCGATTGAGATCTGTTCTCTCGTCTTCAGACAAGGTGCCGGCCAGACGCGACTTACCGCGTCGTAAAGGCTTTACAGGGACGATTGCCCAAAGTGTCATAGTTCAGCCTCGATGAAGTTCAATACGTCTTGAGCCAGTCGGCTTCTATCCCTAACATCCTTCATCAATGTGTTGGTAACCATTGTAATCATGTTTATACCGATATCTCCTTTCAATTGCTCATCAACTTTATCAAGCACAAATCCCGTAATCAAATCACGATAATGATCTGCAACAGCCGGGGCGGAGGGTTCGATCCCCAGTTCGCGAAACATCTTTGCCGCCGGGCCTTTGACCGTCTGCCCGCCGATGATGGGTGAGATGGCGACAACCGGTTTTCCTCTTCTCCAATCCCTGTCCCACTCAGAAGAGGAAGCATTGAGGAAGAATACCTGCAAAATTGGATCGATGCTCACCCAGGGATTGGACGGACAAATAACCACTGCATCCGCAGCCCGGATCGCTTCGCAGGCCCCCGGAGCAGGCTCGGCTGTGTCGAGTCCGTCAAAGCTGAAGCCTTTCACGTGCGGCTCACAGCGACGCTGTACGAAGTATTCCTGGAATGCAAGATTACCTTCATCTGTCTCGACGATTGTCCTTATGGGTTGGTCAGACATCGGCAAGACCGTGTGTGCCACTCCCCATGCTTTACAGAAATCCTTCGTGATTTGCGACAGTGTTTGCCCCTCGTTGAGTCGCCTTGTCCGTTCGAGATGCGTTCCCAGGTCCCGGTCGCCAAGGCGGAACCAATCCGGCCCGCCAAGTTTCGAGGCGTTCTCCATGGCATTCCACGATTCGTCGACGCGCCCCCAGCCTGTATCCGGGTTTGCCAACCCTGCCAGTGTATAGCAGACTGTATCCAGGTCAGGACTGATATATAAACCGTAATGCTGGAAATCATCGCCGGTATTGACGATGATCGTCAGGTCTTCGGGAGGCAGAATTTGAGCGAGTCCGTGGGCAAATTTTGCGCCACCGACACCGCCGGCTAATGCAACAAGTTTCAATTTATGCTGCTCCAGCCGCCGTCCCCGGCGGCGCTTGTGATTATCGTACGCCGAAGACGGCGCGCGGAGCATTGAGTTTGGACATGCGATTTATAGCTTACTATCATGGCAGTTCAATATGGTCTGGATATCCTTCATCTCTTTTGTTTTCGGTAATTGAGCCGGATACCCGATAAAAAACATTGCCTGAGGCTCCCATGCTTCTGACAAGTCCAGGACCCTGCAAATCGTTTCCTGTGCAAAGAGAGGTGAGCAAATCCAGACTCCCCCCAGGCCTTCCGCGTGCGCCGCGAGCAGTAACTGCAGTCCTGCCGCGCCCACGGATTGGGTCGCCATCGTCCGCTCGGCCTGCCGGCGTTTTTCGTCAGGGTAGGAATCCATTTCGCTCATATCGAGGCACAAAAGGATCGCGACCGGCGCGGCAGTGATCCGTTCCTTTGAGCGCGTGACCTGGGTCTGTATTTTCTCGGCAGATACGCCGTCCCGAACCAGGTCGTGTTCAAAATCCCGGGACATTGCCTCGGCAAAACGGCTCTTGACAGATAAATCGGTCATTACCACAAACCTCCACGGCTGACGGTTGTGGGCGGAGGGCGCGAACGTCGCAGTGGCGATGAGGGCCCGGATCACGGAATCGGGTACCGGGTCCGGTTTGAAGCGCCGGATCGAACGGCGAGTCCGCAAAAACGTATGCAGATCAGCTGTTGTGTAGGTCAAAGTGAGTTGGTCGAATGCGGAAGATGATCCGCTTTTGTCCCGCTGGGATACTGTAGGGTTTACCGTGATATTTGAAGGAGAGGGCGTTGATATGTTCATCTGCACCTTCTCTGGTGTGGCTGACAACTTCGCCCCGCACGCCGAGATAGCGATAGGGATCCTTCGGGTCCTGAATGGTCATCGCAACCTTTGGCCGGACCTTCATGTTGCGATCTTTGGCGCGCCCTTCGGCGGTGTTGATCAGGATGTGCTCACCCTCGGCACTGAACCAGACCGGTGTAACCTGGGGAGAGCCGTCAGGCATGATGGTTCCCAAAAAGAGAAAAGCCTTTGTGTCATCCCTGAGCAGATCGAGAAATTCTTCCGGAAAATTCATGGACTCACCACCATTGGATTTGGGACGTAGAGCATGTGCATCTTTGGCTGATGGAAGCTCCGAATGGTTTGAACGTCACCTTCCGTGCACCCAATCAAAAGTTTGATTTCTGCATCGCGTTTAAGTGTATCAAACGTGCATAAGATTCCCGTTAGTGTTTTGGTTCTTTCCTTGTTCACCATCGTGCTTAACGAACCAAACCATACATCTATTCCGCCGCCGTCACTGGCAGTTGTGTTTTCAAGGTAGCCGTAATCCAGAGGATAGATGATTTCAGGGAAGCGAGGGTGTGAACTTCCTTTGGGTCTGTCGATGATTACGGCATGGGTTGCAAGCAGCTCTGTCATTGCTTGCCAGAAGGAGGTGTCAGGGGGCATGGGTCAGGTTCCGGGTGTCAGGTGCCGGGGGCTAGCGAAAAAGATCTTCCTCTTGGGGGCGAAGCAGTTCCTTCAGTGAGGCTGCCCGGAGGGGGTAGGGGAAACCCCGCACATGGACAACCGGAGTGCCTTCGGCGGCCTGCCCCATCATCAGAGATGCAGCGGCGGCAAGTTCATCGGCCACACCCACCTGTGTGATTCGCAATGCGAAGCCGAAAAGATCCGGCTGGCCGCGCAGATCCTGCAGCCCGGGCAGTCCCGCCACCCCGATCGCGACACCTACCGTTCCATTGCGCCAGGCGCGCCCGTGTGAGTCGATGATCAGGATTCCAACTTTTTTCCCCGTTTTCGTTTCGACTTCCCTGCGTATCCCCTCCGCCGAGCGGTCGGGATCCTCCGGCAGGAGCAGTACCCACTCCTCGGTCCCGTCTCCTTCCCCCGCGACATTCGAATGATCGATGCCGGCATTCGCACATACGAATCCCAGCCTGTGCTCGACAATGATTGTCCCAACCCGTGTGCGCAGGATCTCATTGCTTTCCCGAAGCATAAGCTCGACGATGCGGGCATCTTTGCCCGTCTCGCGCGCGAGGTCGACGGCCTGCTGCGAGGGTGTGACCGTCATCAGATTGACAGCCCGTCCTTCGGCTTTGGAAACGATCTTTTGCGCTAGGACCAGAATGTCATTACTTTCAAGGGCGATATTGTTTCGGTGGAGCGCCTCGACAACAAGGTCTGCCAGGTCGTCGCCGCGGCGGATGAGGGGAATACCGGAGAGGGGAGTAAGTGTCAATGACATCAGTTATCAGTATTCAGTGAGCAGTGTTCGTGCAATCTATTGGTGATCGAATCACGCCTGCTTATTTTTCGCGCCCGTAATCCGTATCCCCGCATGGGTGGAGCCATACTGCTTGTTGATGTTGATCAGCACGCTGGTCAAGCCTTCCACCACGACGGAGTTCTCGATCGGACCGGCATCCCAGCCCCTCAACCCGGCCGCTTCGACGAGAGTCAGGACTTCGGCCCGGGCTTTTTTGCTTGTGCCTGTTACCAGGACATCACATTCCACCTCGTCGTCACCCAGCAGAAGTTCGTGGGAAATGTTCTGGAACGCGGCCACGATTTCGGCTTCAGCGCCGAGGATTTCCTTGGCTTCCTGAGCCGCAGAGCCGGCCGGAGGCATCTGGACCTTGCTGACCTTCGGCGGAACCAGCGGAACGGTAACGTCAACGAACAGCTTGCCCTGCAGCGCGGCCTTCACGTCTTCAAGCGTCTCTCGATGTGCCGGGTAGGGGACTGTCAGAACGACGATATCTGCCTGCTGCGCTGCCTCGAAGTTGCTGGTGCCCACCACAGAGGATGATCCCTCCAGTAGTTGCATGATTTCCCCCGCGGCTTTCACGGCTCGTTCAGAGGACCGTGAACCGATCAGGACACGATAGCCTGCTTTCGCCCAGCGATAGGCCAGACCTTTTCCCTCTTTCCCCGTCCCACCCAGGACAGCAATGGTCAATAACAAAGATTCGTCTGCCATAAAACTCTCCTCCGGCAAAGCCTTATCAAGTTCCTTTTCGTGATCTGATGCGATTCTCTTTAACCCCGCCGGAAGCGCGCACTCAGACAGAATGCAATGCGCTGCCTCAAACGTGGCAGGCGCATTAGCCTAATCCAAACTGATTGGGATGGGGAAGCTTGAACCCGTCCGCGCCGACTTCCTGAATGGCATAAAATGCTGCCTCACGGACTTCGGGGTCTTCGCCATACATGGCGTGATAAAAGGCACTGATAATGCCTTCGTTGGCCACACGCTTGAGATACGGCAGCGCCGCGAGCCGCTCCTCGGTGTCGCCGACCCTGAACGCATTGAGCAACACCTCGGTTGCAGGGCCGCCGCGCGGCACACCCATCTTTTGTTTGCCGGCAAACTCGATCAGCCATGGCGACTCCGAAGGCGTCGTGAGCTGGCGCGGGACACGCGGGTCGATGTTGTTCATTTGCTCGAGGTATTGATTGGCAAGGTTGCGGACCGCCCACTGGTCGTCCTCCACCTGCATCTGCTGCAAAAGCTCGATTGCCCAGGGCTGCTCAACGCGCGCCAGCCCATGGACAACGGCGCGGCGCAGCATGATGTCGGCCAGAGTGGCGCCTTCACGCAGCATGGCGTGTCCCTCGACGGGATCGTTCGCCATGGCTTCGGCGGCCGCTCGTCTCAATTCCTCATCGCCCTGCAGCAGGGCGCGGGCAACGCCTTCGAGCGATTTCTCCGTCCCGATCGCGACCAGCGCGAGACAGATGGCGCGGCGGACGGCCCCGACCGGCGCCTGCAGCAACTCTTCCAGCGCTTCGATTGCTTTCACATCCTTCAGCGCGCCGCTTCCCAGGGCTGCCAGGGGGATCAGCTCAAATGACCGCGAGCTTAGCAGCTGCCGGAAGAGGGTGGCCGCGCCCGGATCGCCGCTGGTGACAAAGGCTGCCACGGCTTGTCCGCGCAGACCGAGCGGTTGTCCCTCAGCCTGGAGGAGTGCCAGTAGAGTGGCAAAAACCTTGTTGCGCCAGCCGCATTCCCGGGGGGCATCCCGCAGCCAGCGTGCCACGGCAAAGACATGACTGTACAGCGGCAGATCCGATTCCTTGAGCAGGATGTCTGCCGCCGCCGTGGCATCTCCGCGTGCGGCCAGGTAATGCAGCGACAACGTCTTGCCGTCCCAATCGGATTGTGCGACCAGGGTGGCGTCGGCATCGTGATCGCCGATGGCCTGACCGGCCAGATATCCGTTCAGAACGGGATGCAGGAATCGCATCTTGTTGTTTGGGTGTGAAACCAATAATCCGCTATCGACCATCTTGCTCAACAGACCATAGCTTGGGGCCGCATCGGCGGCCTTTGACTTTTTGATCTTTATTTTCTTTGATTCCGGAGGAGCACTTTCACCCTCCTCAGTCTGCGCGTCCATCTCTGAATCTGCAACTGGTTTGTCTTCCACGATATCGTATTGCTTGACCCAGGAGCGGGCCTGGCGTGGATCGAAGACCGGCTGGGCGGTCAGCACCACCTGCATGGCCAGCAATTCGAGGGCCGCGACCGGAGTCCCGCTCGGGGCGACGCGGCGGATGTGAGTGGCGATCGCATCCAGCACGCGCGGGCCCAGGCTGTCGCCTGCATACGCGCCCCAGACTTTGAGTGTCAGCTCCAGGGGTGTCAGACCGGTGTTGTCCGTGGTCAGCCAGGTGTTGAGCAGGATTGGGTCCACCTGCTCGGGGCCGGTCTGCGACCAGGCTTCCAATGCCACGGTCTGTGACCACAGCTCTCCCCACTGCTGGATGAAGCGCGTGCTTTTGCGCGCATCCCAGCCGATCAGGGCCAGTGGATTAAAGCCGATCCCGATCAGGCCATTCAGATGCTCTATGCATCCCGTTGTAACAATCCTTGCTTTTGGATAGGTTTGCAGCAGAGCCTTGAACCAGTCCACCGTGTTTTTTTGACCGGCGGGATCGAGCTCATCGAAACCATCGATCAGAACCAGCGCCTGTCCGTTCTTAAGCGTCTGCTGGATGAAGCCCGGCAGGCGTCTCAGGTCGAAGATGGGCGCATGCTCGCTGGCCGTGTTAATGATGACGCTGGCCGGATCCCTGGAGGCGTCGAAGGGCAGCTGCAGGTCAGCGACATGATACAGATAAGGCACTGCATCCAGCTCTGTCCCCGCATCGAGCCTGACCTTGAGATTGGCGGCCATCGAAGCCAAATGTGCCAGCGCGACGGTCTTGCCCATACCCGCGGCCCCCACAATCACAATATTGGATCCGCCTGCAATTGCTTCTGTGATGCCGATGGTCGGCGCGCGATAGATCGCGGCCAACTCGGGCCAGGCCGGCATGTAGGGAAGCGTCTGTGAAATGATATCTTCCTGGATCCCAACCACGCCCGGCTCCACGCGGGGCGGCGGGGCGATCAGGCGCGGCTCCTGCAGGATTTCGTCGAGGGAAAACAGGGAGGCAGCCAGGTGCATGCCCTGGGCGCGGCGCAAGGTGATGCGGCGATGATTATCTTCCAGTCCGCTTGCCCGGCGGACCTGTGCGGCTTCACGTTTCTCTTTGTTGCTCTCCCGCCACTGGTTCATCAGCGGACGGACGCGCCCCAACAGCCACACAAACACGACGCCGATGGCAAAACCAACTCCAAACGAAAGGGGATCCAGCAGAAAGCGCATGATTTAGTTTAATGTGCCTCTCCCGGTTGGGGGAGGGGGCCGGCAGTAATGTTAATTTGCATAGAGTATTCGTCCGCAGGTGGGGCAATGGAACAATTGACTGGCCGAACGAGCACTTTGTTGTTGTGAAGCCGTCAGGGTTGTGCCGCAGGCTTCACAGGAATTGTCGCTGACTGTTGTGATTGCCCGCCCGCGTTTTTGTTTCCGCAGCTGATCGTAAGCGTTCAGGGCCTGACCGGCAATGTCGGTGACGACAGCCTGCCGTTCCGAGTTGAGGTGTTCCAGGTTCCTGCGGAGGGTTTCACTTTCCATCGTCAGGTCGCGATGCTGATCACTCAGACCCGATTTCACGCCTTCCAGGTCTGTTTTTGCCAGTTGCAGCTCTTTTTCAGCAGTTTCCAGTGCAAGCATGTCCTCCAATTGACGCTCTTCCAGGGTTTGCAGATGACGTTTCAGCGAAACGACATCCTTTTGCAGATCCTGCAGCTCTTTCGGATTTTGGACCCGGCCGCCATACAGGCTGGCGTCCGTCTGCTCCATCTTGATCCGTTGTTTTTCGACCTCTGCTTCGCTCAACTTCAAGGCCTGCTCGGCAGCCTTGTATTTGCTTTCGGCGGCCGCGAAATGCTCGTTGGCGGAGCGCAGCGCAACGTCGTTTTCGAGCGTCTGCTGAATGGCCTTGAGACGCGTCTGAATCTGATCGATCTGGCTATCCACCTGTTGAAGACGATACAGTCCCAGCGCAGCGCTCATGGTTAGATTATATACGAAGTTCCCTATTGGGTGGGTATGTTATAAAAATTGTAAACTGTTTGTGATATTTGTGCGAAAAGCAGGGAGACCGGCTCCCAGACCGTCTGCTCCGGGTGGTAGGCGTAGATGACCAGGACGTAGTTGCCGCCGGGTGTGTAAACAATTGCCGCGTCGCTGATGTTCTTGATGACCAGGGAGGCCGGGTCGCTGATCCAGCCATGTTTGTGTGCCACCTGCGTCCCTTCGGGAACGCCGGCTTCGATCAGGACGCCGATCTGATCGGACGCCAAAAAAGTGATCATTTGCTGGCAGATTTCACTGGTGATCTTCTCGGGGAACGTCGCGACCAGCGCTCCGCCGCCCGCCTCGGCACACTGATAGATGTCGGCCAGCAGCATCCCAATATCCGATGGGGTAGTCTGGTTGAACGCGTCGGGATCGGTGATCACATCGGTGCGCCGGTTTGCAGGTGTCTCGATCCTCTGTAAAAGCGGACAGGGAAACTCGGCGCTGCAAAAGAAGCCCGCCAGAAACGTGTTCTCGAGCCCGATCCTGCGCATGTCATCCGTGACGACCAGCGGGCCGCGCAGAGCATCCAGGCTTTCCATCAGGCGATCGGCCGGCGGATTTTCAGACTTGCGGATCATGTCCAGGATCAGGGCGGAGGATTGCTCGCTCAGGGCGTTCGTCCCATGCTTGATGAAGTACGAAACCATGATGGGAATTTTGACTGTACTGGAGGCTGTAAAGGACACATCCGGGTTTACCGAAATCAGCTCACCCTTATCCATGGCGAAATGGACCTCCTGTCCATTCTGGAGGTCGAGCAGGTAAACACCCATCACGCCGTCGAAGCCGGCCAGCGTGATGTTTTGCTGAAGCAGGATTTCCAGATTTTGCATGGTGGGCCGCGCCGCCCTGCTCTGCTGGTAAGAAAGCACGACCGTGCGATTATTGGGGGAGCGCAGAGTGTCTTCGATCAGGCGGACTGCCCGGTCGAGATCCAGTATGACGCCAGGTGCGCCGGGCGAAAAGGTAGTGCTGCCCGGGACCGGCTGGGCGGGTGTTGGCGGTTCATCGTAGCGGGCGGAGATCTCGTTCTGAAGATAGTCCCTGAGACGTTCCTCCGAAATGGTCGCACTTAATGGGACCTCGATGGTCCCTGGATCACGATTCCACAGGTAGCTCCAGAACCCGCCCCAGAAGGAGCCGCCCGTTCTGGCCAGGTCGGCCGCGGCAATCATGCTGTCCATATCCAGCTCGAAGCCGACCACCGACGGGTCGACATGGATGACCGCCTCCCCATATTGCACTTCGATGGGGGTTGAATAGACCTGCAGAACGCGCTCGGAGGCGATCTGGGGATCCACGCCGCCCACAGGTACGCCGGCAATGGTCATCCCGCGCGGGTAATTGTTGCGCTGCCGGCTGTAGCTGATCAGGGCGATGACCGTCAGGACGAGGGCCAGGGAAAGGATCGCGATCGATGCACCGCGTAAGAGGGGAATGGAACTGCGATTCCTCACACTACCTCCAAAAACATGATGAAAATCATAAAAAGTATAACACACTCATTTTTTATGTTTGTGCTAGAATAAATTTGGAAAAGCAGCCCCTCTGAGCGACTTGTACCCAAAAGAAGCTTCGAGGGCCTTGTCTTCTCTACCATCAAATTACTCGAGGACAGGACAATGCTACGCTCTTTTTTCATCTATCTTTCCAAGGCAGCCTGGGCGCAGAAATTGGTCACGAACTGGAGCTTTGCATGGCGCATGGCATCCAGGTTTGTGGCGGGTGAAACCTGTGCAGATGCAATCCGTGTGATCCGTGAGTTGAACGCAAAAGGCATCAATGCCACGCTGGATCATCTGGGGGAGCATACCTCCACGGCGGAGGAAGCAGATAAATCCACGGAAGATGTTCTGGCAATGCTCAATGAAATCGATAAGGCGGGTGTCAGATCGAACGTTTCCATCAAGCTGACCCAGATCGGCATGGGGCTGGATGAGGAGATCTGCCGCCGCAACCTGGTGCGCATCCTTGAGCAGGCCAGGGCCCATGGAAACTTCGTGCGGATCGATATGGAGGATACTCCCTATACGGATGTCACGCTTGACATCTACTACTCCATGCTCCAGCGCGGATTCACCGTCAGCCAGGCTGGCATGGTCGTGCAGTCCTACCTGTACCGCACGGAAGCGGATGTGCGCAAGCTGCTTGAACACAATACCCATATCCGGCTTGTCAAAGGTGCGTACAAGGAACCGTCCGACAAGGCCTATCCGAAAAAGGCCGATGTCGACGCGAACTTCGATCTGTTGACCAAGCTGATGATCGACGCCGCGCTCAAGATCGATGCCAATAAGGTCAGCGCGGATGGACGCGTCCCGCCCATCCCGGCCATCGCAACCCACGATGAAAAACGGATCGCCTTCGCCAGGCAGTACGCCGAAAAAGTCGGACTGCCGAAGGAAGCCCTCGAGTTCCAGATGCTGTATGGCATTCGGCGTGACCTGCAGGAGCAGCTCGTCAGGCAGGGTTATCCCGTGCGTGTGTACGTTCCGGTGGGAACGCACTGGTATCCGTACTTCATGCGCCGTCTGGCGGAGCGCCCGGCCAACGTCTGGTTCTTCGTTTCCAACTATTTCAGGAAGTAAATAAGTACATAGGTATCAAGTAGACACGTAGACCGGCTGCTGTTTACGTGTCTATTCGTATACCAATTTACCAATTACAATTCCGGCATGGCCCCTCTTGCCCTGGTCACTGGCGCGGCACACCGGTTGGGAAAAGTCTTCGCTTTGACGCTGGCGCGGCATGGATTCGACATTCTCCTGCACTACCATCGCTCACAGGACGCGGCCCGTCAGACGCAGGCGGAAGTTGAATCTGCCGGACGAGGCGCGAGCCTGGTCCAGGCGGACCTTACGGATCCCATCCAAATCCAATCGCTGGTTTCCCATCTAACGTCTCTCGATGTTCTGGTTAATTCTGCGGCCCTCATGCCGGCCGGAAACGTTCAGGCGCTGACGGTCGAAAACTGGGATGCCTCTCTTGACCTCAATCTGCGTGCTCCCTTTCTGCTTGCCCAGGCCTGTGCCGGCAAAATGACCGACGGAGGGCTGATCGTCAACATCACGGACGTTGGCGCGCAGAAGGCCTGGAGCCGCTACCCGTCGTATACGGTCAGCAAAGCCGCGCTCGAATCGCTGACCCGGATCCTGGCCCGCGCGCTCGCGCCGAAGATCCGCGTCAATGCCATTGCACCGGGCCTCGTCCTGCAGTCGGACATCGTCCCGGACGAGGAGTGGCGGCGACTGACCGAGCGGATCCCGCTCAAGCGCCCGGCCCGGCCCGAAGAGATCGCCTCCGCCCTCGAGTTTTTGCTGGCGAACGAGTATGTAACTGGCCAAACCATTGTGGTCGATGGCGGATATTCACTGGTTTGATGCGCACCGCCAGACGAACCGACCAGAGGACGAGAAGACCAGGAGACTACCATGTCCGAAGCCAATGAACTTGCGGAAAAACTCAAATCGGAAGGGGAGAGATTTATCGCCATTTTTGGCGGATTGACGGATGACCAGTGGCAAAGGGAGGTCTACACCGAGGGCGCCACCTGGACGATCCGCAATGTCCTGGCGCACTTTGTCACCTCCGAGCGCGGCCTGCTGAGGCTTTTCGAGAACATTCGTCAGGGCGGCGATGGAGCCTCCGCAGATTTTTCGATCGACCGCTACAACGCCTCCATGCAGGCACGGACAAAGGATGCAGCCCCACAGGATCTGCTGGAGCAATACAAGGCCGTCCGCGCCGAATCCGTTGCCTGGACCGCGGCCCTGGCGGAGGCGGAGCTGGAAAAGCAGGGCCGGCATCCGTTTCTTGGCGTGACGACCCTCCGCGAAATGGTCAAGATGCTATATATTCACAACCTGACCCACTATCGTGATATGAAAAAGGCATTGAATGTCGTTGCGAGGAACCCGCAGGGCGACGAAGCAACCCTCTAATGGTGAGATTGTGTCGCCACGGCGCCACGGCGACGCTTCGCCTGCAGCTCGCAACGACATGGATTGGAAAGCAATTATGAATCTCCCGCCCTTCAAGCTCGAACGTTACTTCGCCAAATACGAATTTAACACGGAATATCTGCTATGTTCCTCGGACTGCGAATCGATGGCGATTGCCGATCTGCTTGCCATGGAAGAGGGCGCGGCGCAAAAATTCCAGCAGGTCTGGCTGGGCTACACCGAATCGCAGGGCAGCCCTGCTCTGCGGGCGGAGATCTGCAGGCTCTACGAAACGATCCGACCCGAAGAGATCCTCGTCCATACCGGCGCGCAGGAAGCGATCTTCCTCTTCATGTTTGCGGCCTTCAAGGAGTTCGACCATGTCATCGTGCATTCGCCGGGCTACCAATCCCTGGCGGAGGTGGCCCGCGCGGCCGGCTGTGACGTGAGTCCCTGGCGGGCGCGCGAGTAAAATGGCTGGTCGCTCGACCTGGACGAACTTCGTCACCTGATGCGGACGAATACCAAAGCCATCATCATCAACACACCGCACAATCCAACCGGATATCTGATGTCGTCTGAGGATTATGAGGCTGTACACACGTTTGCGTTGGAGAACAAGCTCCTGCTTTTTTCCGACGAGGTGTACCGCGAATCCGAGTACGATCCTGCGACCCGGCTGCCCGCCGCCTGCGATCTGGGGGACCATGCCGCCTCACTGGGCGTGACCTCCAAGACGTACGGGCTGGCAGGCCTGCGCATCGGGTGGATTGCCACGAAGAACCGGCAGATCTACGAAAAGATGGCATCACTCAAGGACTACACCACGATCTGCAACTCTGCCCCGAGCGAGTTTCTTGCAGAAGTGGCCATGCGAAATCGCACAGAACTTGCGGAACGCAACCTGGGTATTATCAAAAATAATCTGGCCATCATTGATGATCTTTTCACTCGTCATTCCGAGCGCTTCTCCTGGGTGCGTCCGCGCGCCGGCTCGATGGCCTTCCCGCGCCTGCTCAAGGGCAATGTCGAAGAGTTTTGTGATAGGCTTGTCAGGAAAGCCGGCGTCCTGCTCCTCCCCGGTTCAGTCTATGACGATGCGCGCAATCATTTCCGCCTGGGGCTGGGAAGAAAAAATCTTCCCCAGGCGGTGGAAAAGCTGGAAGAATTTCTTTCCAAATCCTAGACCTGTATGAAAATCAAATCGTAAATCGTTAACCGGAAATCCAAACTTGAAAACTCTCCTCCGTCTCTCCCATCCGCTTCACCTGCTGCTCGCCGCGCTCGCATATTTCCTGGGCACGAGCATTGCCAATTACCTGGGCAAGCCCTTCAGGGCAGACTCCTTCTGGCTTGGGCTGGTTGCAGTTCTGCTTGCACAGGTGAGCATGAATTTGCTGGCAGAAGTCTTTCGGCCCGTCAATGAACCCATTCTCGAAGGTGAGACCCGCAAGGACCGGCTTATTCTTCGCAATAATGCCTTGTATGTTTCGATCGCCGCCCTCACGGCAAATGCAGTGATTGCGTTTCTTCTCTATACCAATGGCCATCTTGCCGTCCCGGCCTTCTTTTTTCTTCTGCTTTCCCTCCTCCTTGTGCTCACCTATTCCATTCCTCCGTTTCGCTTTATCAACCGCGGTTTTGGTGAATTCATCCTTGCAGCGCAGTTGGCATATGTTGTGCCTTCCATTGGATATATTCTCCAGGCAGACGAAACACACCGCTTCCTGCTCGTCACAGTGCCGCTGACGTTCCTGGCTTTTGCGTATTTCATTGTCATGGATTTCCCTGCCTTTGCTGCGGATACAAAATATGAGCGCAGTACCTTCCTGACGCGCCTCGGCTGGGAGCGGGTTGTTCCGCTGCATCATCTTTTCATCCTGGTTGCCTACATTTTCTTTTTGTCACTGCCAATCTTTGGACTTTCGCTTTCCCTGCTCTGGCCTGCCTTTCTGACTTTGCCTTTTGCTCTCTTTCAGATTTACCAGCTTCGCAATATCAGCCTTGGAGCTCCAGCCAACTGGATTCTTCTCACCGTAACTGCGCTTTCCGTATTTGGACTGACTGCCTACTTTTTGACTCTGACCTTCTGGCTTCGCTAAAGATTGTTTGTCCACTTGCTTACCTGTGTACCTGTTTACTTAACCCATGCCTGAGTTTTTGACGCTTTTGCCTCCCGACGAGGCCCGCGCTTTGCTGCTCTCGCATCTCCCGCAGCCGGTTACTGATTCTGAATCGATCGACGTTCCCTCCGCTTTGGGGCGCGTCCTGGCCGAGGACATCCACGCGCCGCAGCCTCTACCTGATTTTCAGCGTTCCACCGTGGACGGCTACGCCGTCCGGGCCGCGGATACGCATGGCGCCAGTGACTCGCTGCCGGCCTATCTCCACCTGATGGGCGAGGTTCCGATGGGAGATGCGCCCGCCTTCGAGGTCGGCCCAGGTCAATGCGCGCTGATTCACACCGGCGGAATGCTGCCGGACGGCACCGACGCGGTTGTGATGCTGGAATATACCCAGCATATTGTGGAGGCGGAGTCGTCCCGCCCGGAGATCGAAATCTTCCGCGCGGTCGCCGAGGGCGAGAACGTGATTCGCGTCGGGGAGGATGTGGCCCGGGGACAACTGATCCAGCCCCGGGGGAGTCTGCTGCGACCTGCTGAGATTGGGGGACTGATGGCCCTGGGAATC
Organism: Anaerolineales bacterium; assembly: GCA_049697155.1. Lineage (GTDB taxonomy): Bacteria > Chloroflexota > Anaerolineae > Anaerolineales > Villigracilaceae > Defluviilinea. The sequence goes on along the minus strand of JBAVVF010000894.1, from coordinate 1,118 downwards.
ACCGCGGTCAAAGTGATGAGAAAGGTCCGGATCGGGCTGATTTCGACTGGTGACGAGGTCATCGATCCGGCCCGGATGCCGCGGCCGGGCCAGGTCCGCGATGTCAACTCCTACACTCTGAACGCGCTGATCGAGAAGTCAGGCGGGATGGCGAAGCTGTACGGGATCGTATCGGATGAGTTTGCTGCGCTGAAGGATGCGGCGGCCAGGGCGTTATCGGAATGCGACGCCGTTATCATCACGGCAGGCTCCTCCGCCTCGACCCGGGACATGACCGCGGATGTCATCCGCTCGCTGGGTGCGCCGGGTGTTTTGGTGCACGGCATCAACACGCGTCCGGGCAAACCGACGATTCTGGGGGTGTGCGACAGGAAGGCTGTGATTGGCCTGCCCGGCAACCCGGTCAGCGCGCTGGTAAACGGATACTTGTTTGTCGTGCCGGTGATCGAAAAATTGTTGGGCGCGCTGCCCCGACCAAAGGCAACAGTGCTCGCACGTCTCACCGTGAACCTGCCCTCTCAAGCTGGTCGTGAAGACTGGTGGCCGGTAAAGCTAACCACGGAGTCACGGAGTCACGGAGATTTAGAAGCTCCGAGTCTCCGTGACTCCGTGGTTAGTAAGCCTGAGTTTCTCGCGGAGCCAATCTTTGGCAAGAGTAATCTCATCTTTACTTTGGCATCCGCCGACGGCCTGTTGCGCATTCATCCCGATGCAACCGGTCTGAGCGCGGGAGAAACGGTCGAGGTTTATCTGCTCTAGGTTATTGCCACGGCAGCCTGGCGAGATCCACGTTGCCGCCGCTGAGAATCACTCCCACTTTCAAGCCGGTCAAATCGATCTTCCTTTCCCACAGAACACCGACCGCCACCGCCGAGGATGGCTCGATAATGATCTTGGCGCGCTCCCAGATGAATTTCATCGAATCGATAATTCCCCGTTCGCTCACCGTAACGATCTGCTCGACGCGCTCCCGCACGATCGGAAACGTGATTGTGCCAAGTGAGGTCAGGAGACCGTCTGCAATGGTCTTTGGCTTCACCGATGGCATGATCTTCCCGGCCTGCAGCGAACGGTAGGCGTCGTCGGCCATTTCAGGCTCACCTGCGATCACGCGTATG
>JBAVVF010000893.1:0-1745 GCA_049697155.1 Anaerolineales bacterium | reverse complement strand
GCTCACCCCGACCATCATCCTGCGCTCGCTCTGCATGGGCGACATGGCCTTTTTCGAGGCCGCCATGGCGGTGATGTCGCGCACCCCGATCGTCAACGCGCGGCTCCTGATCCACGACAACGGCGCGCTCGGCCTCAAGTCGCTCTATGTGCGCACCGCCATGCCGGATCGGCTCTATCCGGCGTTCCGCGTCGCGGTCGATGTCGTCCGGGAAACCGAGAGCGACGCGCGCGACGAGGATCGCCGGCGCTACGTCTCGCGCATGATCGAGCGGATCCTGACCCAATTCGAGGACATCGGTCAGGACAACATCGACTATCTGCTCAACAAGCTCACGCAATACGCCGCCTGATCGGCCCGGTTTTCCGGGCAGCAACGAAAACCGCCGCCCCCGATCGGGGGCGGCGGTTTCGTTTGCGCAGGATTGGTTCCGACGCGTGGGCAGTTACTGCCCGGCAGTGTAGCCCTCGCAGAACGCGGCATCGTGGATGCCACTGTTGCCGCTGCAGTTGTTGTCGGCCCAGCTCCATGACTCGTACTTGGTCCCGCAGGCGGAAAGCGTCAGCGTCAGCGCCATCGCGGCGACCAGCAATAGAATGCTCTTCATCGCACCATCCTTCTCTCGTTGGGCTCCGCCAGCCGGGATTTCCGGGGCGGAGCAATCCGGGACCCAATGTTCAGAGGCCTTGCGCCTTTGGTTAAGGGGCATACACCTGATTCGGTTCCATTTGGGTGGTAAAATTCATCATCGGATCGGGCGGCCGCGGCGGAACCGAAGGCGGCTTCGAGGGGTTGTCGGGAACCGCCGCGGGGGGAAATGGTCGGAGTGAGTGGATTCGAACCACCGGCCCTTGCGTCCCGAACACTCGGCCCACGGACAAAACATACAAATCAGGACAAAGACTTAGCTGGAAACACTGTGTTATTTCCCGGTTTTGTCCGGCGTTTTGTCCTGTTTTAGTGCTGCAATCGCAGCGTTATGCTGCGCCATCTGCTGCGGTCTTGGCCGGCGGCGGCAGGGTCGTGGACCCCTCGACCGCGCCCCGTAGAAACTCCGGCTGATACTTCCGGTAATGCTTCTCCACGGTCTTGTAGTCGTCGCCCAGCACGTCCGCGATGTCGTAGAGGGAGACGCCCCGCATTGCCGCCCAGGTGACCCAGGTCCGCCGGATCGTGTGCCGGGTGATCCACTCCATGCCGGCCTTCTCCCGCCAGCCGTCGAAGGTCTTGCGGATCGAGCCTGCGCGAGATCATACGGGGCGAGATGTTCGCGGCCGGCTCGGGCGGCATGAAGCGCACTATGGCCGGATGGCTGCGGGCGCGCGACGCCGAAGGCCAGCCGGAGCCGGTCAAAGACCCGCCGAAGAAAAACGAGCGCCGGCCCGCTTCCAAATCCAAAGTCATTCCGGCTTCGCGCCACATCCCGCCGCGCAGCTAAGACCGCCGCTTTGTGACCGTCACCGTGGCGCCGCCGCGACTGCCGCAGCCCGCGCATCGAAACTTGGTCCGCAGGTCCAGAATGCGTCGATGATCCGGGATGCCCTTCTTTGTGCTGGATCAATACAGCGACCGCGGCCTCTCCTTGTCAAAATGTCTTGGCAACAGCCAGGATGGACTCTGGAAAGAGGGCCGGTTACTAGCCAGATTATCAGAGAGGTCTGACGACTAGCGTCAAGAAGGGCGGCGGGGAAGAAGGCGAGCCTCACTCGCGATCATGTTCGTATCGATGATCGACTGAAAAGGCG
>JBAVVF010000892.1:0-10996 GCA_049697155.1 Anaerolineales bacterium | reverse complement strand
CCACGGCAGCGGACATCAATAATGCGCTGGCGGCCGGCAAAGACCTGCTTGTCACTCCCGGCATCTATCACCTTAACCAGACCATCAACGTTACCCGCGCCAACACCGTGATCCTGGGGCTGGGACTCGCCACGTTCATCAACGACAATGGCGTCGTTGCGATGCGGGTCGCGGATGTCGACGGGGTGAAGATCGCCGGACTCTTGTTTGACGCGGGCACGGCCAACGCGCCGGTCCTGCTGGAAGTTGGTCCCTCCGGGTCCTCCGCCAATCATGCGGCCAACCCCACCTCTCTGCACGATGTGTTCATCCGCGTGGGCGGAGCGATCGCTGGGAAGGCAACCGTCACGCTGACAATCAACAGCCACAACGTGATCGTCGACCACACCTGGATCTGGCGCGGCGACCACGGCTCGGGCATCGGCTGGACCGTCAACACCTCCGATACGGGCCTGATCGTCAACGGGAACAATGTCACGATCTATGGCTTGTTTGTGGAGCACTTCCAGAAGTACAACGTGATCTGGAACGGCAACGGCGGGCGCACCTACTTCTTCCAGAATGAGCTGCCTTACGACCCGCCGAACCAGGCCGCCTACATGAACGGGTCGATCCGCGGGTACGCTGCCTACAAAGTCGCGAACTCCGTCACGACCCATGAAGCCTGGGGGCTCGGCAGTTACTGCTACTTCAATGTGGACCCCAGCATCGTAAATGATCATTCGTTTGAGGTACCGGATACTTCCGGAGTCAGATTCCACAACCTTTCAACAGTATCGCTGGGCAATAATGGCATCATCGCCCATGTGATCAACAACACCGGTGCGCAGACCCCGACGAACTCCACGCCAAGTACGGTTGTGAACTATCCATAGACTTTTCCGTCATTGCGAGCCGCATCGCGCTGAGTGCTGCGCAATCGAAGCGGCGGCGAAGCAATCTCATATATGGTAATTGAGATTGCTTCGCTCCGCAGGGCAACGTGCGCCCGCTTCACTCGCAATGACAGGACTACTATTGCATTTCGGAAACGTCCCAGAACGACACGCTTTTGTCCAAGATTTATGGGAACAAGGCTCCTATACTGGAAATAATGTTTCAAATCAGATCGGGCCCCAAACGGGCAAAAGGAGATTGCGATGAGAAAACATACTCGATTTAGTCTATACATATCGCGCTTGATCAGTATTTCCCTTCTGATTCTTCTTCTTGCAGTGTGCCTGCCGTATGAGAGTGCCTCGGCAGCCGGCGCGCTGATCTCGCAGGGGAAACCTGTCAGCGCCTCCTCGACCGAGAACGCGGCCTTCCCGGCGGCGAATGCCGTCGATGGAAATACAGGCACGCGCTGGGCCAGTGCCTTCAGCGATCCCCAATGGATCCAGGTCGACCTGGGCGCGACGGCCAGCATCGATCGTGTCGTCCTGAACTGGGAAGCCGCGTATGGCAGATCCTATCAGATCCAGACCTCCACGAACGGCTCAACCTGGACGACCATCTACTCTACGACGACCGGCAATGGCGCGACCGATGACCTGGCGATTACCGGTTCCGGGCGCTACGTGCGCATGTATGGCACTGCCCGCGCGACTCAATATGGCTATTCCTTGTTTGAATTCCAGGTATATGGAACCTTTGCAAGCTCATCGAACCTGGCGCTTGGTAGGCCGGCCACTTCCTCCTCCAACGAGGCCGCAGGCACAACCCCAAACCTGGCCGTGGACGGCAATCTGACTTCCCGCTGGGCCAGCGGCTTCAGTGACCCGCAGTGGATCCAGATCGATCTCGGCTCGACCCAGTCGATCGGGCGCGTGGTCCTCCGCTGGGAGGCGGCCTATGGACGGGCTTATCAGATTCAGGTCTCCGGGAACGGGACCACCTGGACGACCATCTATTCCACAACGACCGGCGATGGCGGCACCGATGATTTGAGTGTATCTGGCTCGGGGCGTTACATCCGCATGTATGGCACGGCGCGTGCCACTCCCTATGGTTACTCCCTGTTCGAGTTTGAAGTCTACGGGGGCAGCGGCGGCCCGACGGCCACCAATCCGCCTCCCGGCCCGACTCCCACCCGGACGCCGACGCCCACACGAACAAGCCCTCCGCCCTCCGGAAGCGTGCTCCTCTCCTACAACAAACCGGCGGTTGCTTCGACAGCCCAGAATAATGCGAATTGTTCCGGCTGTACGCCCGATAAGGTGGTGGACTTGCTTGCTTCCACCCGTTGGGCAAGCGATGCCTGGGACGACAGCCAGTGGATCTATGTGGACCTTGGCGCAACAGCCACGGTGACGCGCGTCGTCCTGCGCTGGGAAGCGGCTTTCGGCCGTGGATACCAGATCCAGGTTTCCAGCAACGCGAGCACCTGGACAACGATCTACACGACGACCACCGGCGATGGAGGCATTGACGACATTGGTGGACTGAACGCCAGCGGCCGCTATGTCCGGATGAACGGGACCGCGCGTGGCACGGCCTGGGGCTGGTCGCTCTGGGAGTTTGAAATCTACGGAACGGGCGGCGCGCCCAATCCCACGCCGGTCACGCCCCCGACTGCAACACCTCACGGCTCGACCTGGACCCTGGTGTGGAGCGACGAGTTCAATGGCACCTCGCTGAGCAGCTCCAACTGGACCAGTGAGGTCAATGGAAGTGGAATGGGCAACGGCGAACTGGAATATTACACCAACGGTCAAAACCTGAGCTTCGAAAATGGCGCGCTGGTCATCACGGCCCGCCGCGAAAACCCGGCCAACTATCAGTGCTGGTATGGGACCTGCACCTATACCTCCGGTCGCATCAATACCCAGGGCAAACGCGAATTCACCTATGGCAGGATCGAGGCCCGCATCCGGGTGCCCTACGGACAGGGGATCTGGCCTGCGTTCTGGATGCTTGGAAACAACATTGGCTCGGTCGGCTGGCCCACCTGCGGTGAGATCGACATCATGGAGAACATCGGTCGGGAGCCGAACATTGTTCACGGTACAGTCCATGGTCCGGGCTACTCGGGAGCAGCCGGGATCGGCGGTCCCTACACCCTGCCGAGTGGAAACTTCACGGATGCCTACCATGTCTTCGCGGTGGAATGGGAAAGCAATATCTTCCGCTGGTATGTGGATGGCAATCTCTATTACACCTTGAACCGGTCAACCGTGGAGAGCAGAGGTCAATGGGTCTTTGACCATCCCAATTTCATTATCCTGAACCTGGCGGTGGGCGGGGCCTGGCCCGGCAGCCCCGATGGCACGACGGTATTCCCGCAGAGGATGTACATCGATTACGTGCGGGTTTATCAGTAAATCTACTTCCGTCATTCCCCTGAAGGGGACGATGTGCGAGTGGCGCCGTCGGTCGAGTAAGGCTTGGGTTACCCAACCCGTATTGGGACCAGGCGCCACGAAGCAATCTCATATCGAGTTTGTTGGCTGTAGATCATGTATGAGATTGCTTCGTCGGGACCTCGATGCTTCGCATCTCGGCCCTCCTCGCAATGACGGAAAATGCTTTTGGGATAACTTATAGTCGGACGAGACATTTGTCTCGTCCGATTTAATTTTCACGAACGCCGGTAGGCTTCCGGCGACACTCCCACTTCTTTGCGAAACACGCGGCTGAAGTACCCGCTATCTGAGAAGCCCACCGCCATTCCGACTTCGGTAATGCTCAACTGCCGCTCGGCAAGCAGCAGCTTGGCCTGGTTGATACGATAACGATTAAGGTAGGCGATCGGCGTCATTCCCAGTTCCTTGCGAAAACAGTACGTCAAATAATCGCTGTTCATACCGATGTGCCGCGCCAATTCTTCACGTGAGACCGCTTCCGTATAGTGCTCATGCAGGTAGGCCATTGCCCGCCTCACAAGGCGCTGCGCTTCGCTGCCCAGTTTCTGCTTGCCCACCAGGGCGGTTTCAAGGTGGGCCAGTGTATCTTCCACACTGAACATCCCTTTTTCCAGGATGGTCGCCACCCCGCGGTTCAAGCGCGTCATGTCACGCTCGGTCAATACCTGACCGGTCAATACGATCACGGGAATGTCACGGGTTGCTTCGTTCTGGCGCATCGACTCCAGCACGCCAAACCCATCCAGTTCCGGCATCATTAAGTCCAGCAATACCAGATCGGGATGCTCCCGTTCCATCACTGCCAGCGCTTCCCGGCCGTTGCGGGCCGTGATGGTGCGATAGGGCGCGGATTGTGATTGCACGATTCGGACGTACATTTCCAGCGTTCTCGGGTTGTCGTCCACAATCAGCAGGGACTTTTCCTTTTTGCCGTCGTCGGCGAATGCGCTTTGCTGGTTAAGGGCTTTGGCCAGGTCGGCGGGCTGAATGGGCTTCGGCAGATAATCCAGTTCCAGCAGCGCGCCGCGTTCGTCGTTGAAGGCATAGAACAGGATGGGCACTGCGCGGGTTGCCGGATTGTCTTTGAGCTGCTTCAGAATTTGCCAACCCTGGTTGGGGATCATGCTAATGTCAATTACCACCGAGCTGGCCGAGTCGGCCGTCAGGTTGGCCAGCCCGTTTTCCGAAGGATCGAGGGACACCAGCTGCGCATCCAGCCCGCTTCCGAGCAGACGTTCGCGCAGGCGTTTCCCCACTTCGATGTTGTGGGTGATCAGCAGTACCTGCTGCCCCAGCTTTGGATCGAGTAACAGATCGTCCTGATCATCTCCCGGCTCGATCAGAGGCAGCCTGAAATAGAAGGTGGAACCCGCGCCTTCTTCGCCCGAGGACCGAACGCCAATCTCTCCGCCATGCATCTCGACCAGCCGCTTGCTGATGGCCAGGCCAAGACCCATGCCGCCGTACCCGCGCGCCAGAGTCCGTTCCGAACGGCGGAACTCATCGAATATCGTTTGCTGCTCGGCCAGGGGAATTCCCACGCCGGTATCGCTGACTGAGACGATCGAATAACCTTCCTTTGCCTCGATTGTTAACCGTACTTCGCCCGTCGACGTGAACTTGACTGCGTTGCTGATCAGATTCAACGCAATTTGACGGACCCGGGTGCGGTCGCCCCATACCCAGGGGCCTTTTTCAGGAAACGTTTCCTTCCAGACCAATCCCTTTTCATCGGCAAGCTGCCGGCCGGTTGCCAGGATGATTCTCAGCGTTTCGCCCAGGTCAAGGCGTTCGCTCGTAAATCGCAATTGACCCGCTTCACTGCTGGCCAAATCCAGCACATCCTGGATCAATCGTCCCAGATGCTTTCCGCTGGCATAGATTTGTTCAATGTCTCGCAGGTAGGTTACCGGGAGAGCATGACCTTTTTCGTCCCACTTTTGCAGCAAAATATTACTGAGCCCCACAATCAGACTCAAGGGAGTCCGGAGCTCATGACTGACGGTCGACAGGAAACGGCTCTTCAGCCGTTCTGTTTCTTCGGCCAGTTTGCGCCCCTCCGTGGCTTCGGCATACAGCCTGGCACTATTGAGCGCGGCAGCAATCTGTTGTGTAATGGCACCCAGCAGCTCAATGTTCGTGGTATCAAATGCAGTGAAACCTATAACACCGACCTGGCTGACCAATGGCAGCAGGGCAAGGCTAAACGGCTGTTCGTTGGAATAGGGTCCCTCCGGTGGAAACTGGCGAGTCAGTGAGCGCAGGCGGATCTGGGTGCCGTTGGAGATGATGTGCAAGTCACTCCATTGGGTGGGATCGTCACCCTCCGCTTCAAAGAAACCGACGGCGGCCTGTTTGATATCCATAACAGGCAGGTGACTTGCCAGAATTTCAAAGATCTGCTTCTCATCCAGAGCCGTCAGCAGGTGAGCATTTAGCGCGCCGATGCGGTTGATGGTCCAGGCCTGGTTGAAGACATATTGACCATGCTGCTGCATCAACGCTTCATCAATCGTGACACGCGCCTGATCGATCATTGCAAGTGCCAGTTGCTGCTGGGACTTGTCAGCCTCTGAGATGATGGTTGGAAGTGCCTGACGCAAAATCGATATAGAAGTCTGCCAGATGTGCAGACTATCATCAGAGAAGCTCTGATGTCGCAGAAATTGATTGAGGGCGCGGTCAAAATGCTGTGGATCCCCTTGTTCGGCGCTCATCACAAACGCGTCTACCAGCTGGCGGCACAATAGCAGGATCTCATCAGCATCCAGATGTTGTGCCTCCATCAGGACGGCCTGTGTCATTGCCGAAGCCACCGAAGTCAACCCCTGACCCGCGGGCCTTGCCCCGGGCAGAAAGCTGAGGGACTCGTTCTGGCGACATCCGCAGGAATGGCGAACCACCAGACGCGTTGGGACATTGAAGGACGAAAGTACAGGCTCCTTCCCCTGAATATGATTGGCCATGGCTATCAGAGATTGGTAGCCCAACCTGAACAAGGGAACGTGTATGCTCGTTAGTGCGGGGACCTCCGTGATCGCCTCCGGTCGGTCATCGAAGCCAATGACGGCCACGTCCTGCGGAATCTGCCGATTGGCTTCTCTCAGCGCGCGCATTGCACCCAAAGCGGACTCGTCGTTGCTGGCCAGCAGGGCGCTGAACTGGATCTGCCTGGCCAGCAGTTCGCGCATCGCATTGTAGCCGCCGCTGAACGTATGATCGCCATAAGCAATGAGCTCCGGGGAGCACTCCAAGCCATACTTTTGCATGGCAGAGTGATAGGCTCGTAACCGCTCGCCGCCATCGCCTTCCAGGTCGCCGGCATTCCCGGCAATAAAAGCGATCGAACGGTGACCATGCTCAACAAAATGCCCGATGCTCTGCAGAATGCCGTGATGGTTGTCGGCAGCAATCGTTGCCCCTGTCTCGCCTTTTCCTATGAAGATGATTGGGTGGCCCTCGCGATGCAGATCCTGAATGTACGCGGAACGAGCACGGGATAGAAGAGGATTTATGACAATCAGCCCATCTGTGTTCCAGGGGCCCACGGGCACAAAGTTGCTATCGGCTGCCATGGCCGGCCAGGCCGGTCGAGGGCTATCTGATGGATTGGCCGAGGAGCCGATCCCACAAGCCAGCAGAACATTGCAGCCCTGCTGGCGCGCAGCCAGGCAAATCCCGCGGAAAATCGGGATAAGGTAACTGTAGGGACTGGGTGTCCAATAAACCTGCCACCCGGCCAACACACCGATCGTGGGTCGACCAGGTCCGGGACTCAGTTTCATGGAATCACAGAACCAGCATAGGAGCTTTTCATCAAATTAGGGATCCTATAGTCTGAATAGAATGTTTTCTAAACTATTATAATAAAGTTCCATTAATCAGCGGGGGAGATTGTCCCCCACCCCTGATTTTCGTGCTGGAAAAACACCTGGACGAATAGTGTCCGGCTGTGCTCGATCCTGGAGGATGATAACCAATGCTGCTCGAGAATTTTCGCCCACAATCCAGACTTGTAACCAAAACCACCCGCATGGATCGAGCGAAGTTCCCGGTGATCGACGCCCATAACCACCTTGGGGAGGCCTTCGGCGGCGGCTGGGACAAAAAACCGCTCAACCAATTAATCGATCTTCTGGACGAAGCAGGGGTTGTCCATTATGTCGATCTGGATGGGGGCTGGGGGGAGGATATCCTCCACGCCCACTTGAAATACTTCAAAGAGAAAGCTCCCGAGCGCTTCCGCATTTTCGGCGGTGTGGATTGGCGGAAGTGGGAAAGTATGGGCGCTGGATTCCCTGATTGGGCGGCGGGCAGGCTGAAAGCACAAAAAGAGTCCGGCGCGCAGGGCTTGAAGATCTGGAAACCGTTTGGACTGCACGTCCGGGATCACGAAGGTCAGCTCGTCAAAGTGGATGACGCACGCCTCTCTCCAATCTGGGAGATGGCCGGGGAATTGGGGATGCCGGTCATGATCCACGTGGCCGACCCGGTCGCGTTCTTCGACCCGATCGATGAGACGAACGAACGCTGGGAGGAGATCGGCCGCAACCCGGACTGGGCGTTCACGAGTCCGCCGTTCCCGCCGTTCATGGACATTCTGAACGGACTCGGGTCACTTTGTCCGCCGTCACCCTTCTACAACGTTCATTGGCGCGCACGTGGGATGCTATGCCGAGAACCTGGCCTGGGTCGGAGCGATGCTGGACGAATGTCCGAACTATTACATCGACATCTCCGCGCGGCTCGGTGAGCTTGGCAGGCAGCCCTATAGTGCGCGAAGGTTCTTCATTCAATACCAGGACCGTATTCTGTTCGGGACCGATTCGAGTCCGAGGCTGGAGGAATATCGTCTGCATTATCGCTTCCTCGAAACGGACGATGAATACTTTAACTACAACACCACGGAAGTTCCTGTACAGGGACGCTGGCATATCTGCGGCTTGTACCTGACGGATGAGGTGCTGAAGAAAGTTTATTCAGGGAATGCCAGGCGTGTTTTGAAATTGGAATGAAGGCAATTTTAGCCACGGATGAACGCGGATAAAGTTTTGATGCTTTGCGAAAACACCGCATTCATCCGTGTCGGCTTCAACCTGATCTGTCAAAGCTATAATTACCACCCAGGACTATCCAACCAGCGACTACGAGACTAGAAGACTAGTAGACCAGGAGACCACATGACCAAGATAGCATTCATCGGCGCAGGCAGTTTGGGTTTCACCAGCGGGCTCGTCCGCGACCTGCTGACCTTTCCGTTATTGGAAGACGCGACGATTTCTCTCATGGATATCCATGCTGGGCGGCTCGAATGGGCGAAAAAGCACGTTGAAAAGTTGATCGCGGCCGACAACTGTCCGGCCAGGGTCGAGGCGACGCTGGATCGCGCCGAGGCGCTCAAGGATGCCGACGTCGTCCTGACCACCATCCTGGCCGGCAGCACGGACGTCTGGCGGCATGACATCGAGATTCCCCGGAAGTACGGCGTGGATATCAACGTCGGCGATACGCGCGGGCCGAGCGGCATCTTCCGTTTCCTGCGCACGATCAACCCCATGCTGGACATCGTCCGCGACATGGAAAAATACTGCCCGAATGCGGTGCTGCTGAACTACACCAACCCGATGGCAATGCTGTGCGGCGCGCTGCAGCGTCAGACGTTCATCCCGGTGACTGGCTTATGTCATTCGGTGCAGGGCACGGCCAAGATGCTGGCCAATTGGATCGGCGCGCCCTACGAGGAGATCGATTATCTGTGCGCAGGGATCAATCACCAGGCCTGGTATCTCGAGTTCAAGTGGAACGCCCGGGATGCCTATCCTTTGATTCACAAAGCCATCAGCGAGCGGCCCGAAGTCTACAATGAGGAACCGGTCCGCAACGAGATGTATCTCGCGCTCGGAAAGTATGTCACTGAGTCGAGCGGGCACAACTCGGAATACAACCCCTGGTTCCGCAAGCGCCCCGACCTGATCGAAAAGTATTGCACCCATGGAACAGGCTGGAACCCCGGCGAATACGCATACATCCTCAAGGAGTATCAGCGCAATGAGACCACCTGGGAGGACCAGGTCAGGGAGCGCTTCGAACGACCGCTCACCCCGCAGGACCTCCAGCGCGGTCACGAATATGCAGCCTGCATCATCAATGCTCTCAAGGGCGGCGAGATGTTCAAGTTCAACGGGAATGTGCGCAACACGCAGCTGATCACTAACCTGCCGGAGGGGGCGTGCGTGGAAGTTCCGGTGGCGGTGGACAAGGCCGGCTTCCATCCTATTCACGTCGGCGCGCTGCCCCCGGAGTGTGCACTGCTCACGCAGCTCTCCAGCGGCATCGAGGAAATGGCCATTGCGGGCTCCCTCGCAGGCGACCCCACGATGATCTACCGGGCCATCGCCCACGATCCGCTGACGGCCGCGGTCCTGTCGCTCGCGGAGATCCGCCAGATGACGAACGAACTCTTCGCGCAGTACAAGGAGTATCTGCCGCAGTTCAAACATCACGCGGCGTAGGATCGCCTTTGTAATTTTCCTGAATCACCCGGCCGACGATCATTCTCCGGCCTGGCAGCCGTAAGAGTTTAGGAGCCTATTGCCTCCGCTACTCGATCGAGAGCGGGCAGCGCCTCTTCGCGGCTTTGGGCAAAGATCGTCAGGATGATCCTCTTGACCCCCGCGGCTTCCATTTCGGCCAGGGTCTTTCTGTCGGGTATGGATTTCTCAAAGACAGATATTTCGAGTGAAGTGGGGTCGCGTCCGTTTGCGGCGGACTGTTGCTCCAGTTTGGCGAGCACTTCCTTTGCCTTCGGCCATTCCGGCAGCCAGGGAGCCCAGCCATCGCACACTTCCGCCGCGCATTCGATGGCTTTTTCACCCGATCCACCCATAATGATGGGAGGGTGAGGGCGCTGATAAGGTTTGGGAAAGGCTTTCATCCTGCCGAAGTTTACAAACCTGCCATGGAACTCGGATTCGTCCGTCGTCCAGATCTCTTTGATTGCCCGGATTTGTTCTTTGAGGAGTTGAAACCGCGTCCGGTAGACCACGCCGTGGTCGGCCATCTCTGATTCGAGCCAGCCGGCGCCAACCCCGAAGATAAGGCGTCCCTTGGAGATCAGGTCGACGGTGGCCGTTTCTTTTGCCAGCAGGATGGGATCGTGCTCGATGACCAGAGAGACACCGCTCGCGATCCGGATATCCTTTGTAGCCGCGGCCGCGACGGCCATGGCGACGAAGATATCGTAGGTCTGCCAGTAATAGTCCGGCAGAGAGGTCCCGCGTCCCGGCGTGGTAAGAAAGCGGACCGGAATATGGGTATGCTCTGAGAACCAGACCGAGTCCAGCCCGCGCTCTTCGGCGGCCCGCGCCAGTTCATCGGGCTGAATGGAATATTCCGTGGGGAAAATGTGGATACCAAATTGCATGTCGCCTCCAGGCATAAATTTATGCTGTGTTGGACTTTTTAGGAAACAGGGTACTCGCTGTTTGTGGGTCTGTCGTTTGATGCTTCCTGCCGACATCTTGCGATGGACACCATAAGATCAGTTTGTTTCATGGCTTCACGCTGCCGGCTATTTTGGCTGCAATAAGCGGCAGATCGTCTGGATCGGTCGTGTCAAACGCGTTTTGCCTGAAATAGGAAAGAACCTCCGA
>JBAVVF010000891.1:0-3675 GCA_049697155.1 Anaerolineales bacterium | reverse complement strand
GAGATAACGATCTGATTCAGCCTCTGTTACATCTGCACTCGCCGTCCGTCCATGGTGGAGGCGAGGTTACGGCAAGAAAAGAACTCCGGAAATTTGAGCCTTCCGGAGTTCGCGCAGGTTCGTCGAGTTCGAAGTGCCGCCGAGGCGAGAGTCTGCCGCGCTAATCTTCCGTGAGCCACTCCTTGGCTTTTTCCATGTCATCGAAGTACTTGAGCTGCTGTCCGGTCAGGGCGGTGAGCAGATCGGCCAGTTTGCGCTTCATGCCGGTCACGCCCAGGACGGCCGTCTTGCGCACATGGGCCTTGGTGGCCGCCGAGGCCGTGTTCATCATGGAAAGCAGATCGCTGCCCACATTGGTGTCGCGGAAATCGGAAAGCACCAGGACCGAGTCGAGGGGCTGTGACACGACCACCTCCTGCACCTCGGCCAGCTCATCCTTCACGGCTGCCGAGTTGTAAAAATTCTTGGAGAAGTTCTGATAGAAGATCTTCTTGCCATTGTGTTCGATCCACTCGGAGCGCATAATTTTCCTCCTTCTGTTAATTCTCTAAGCGAAGAGCAAGTCCGGTTGCAATTGCACCCGCCAGCTCCCAGGCGCCGACTGCGATAAAGCGTGTCGGGGCCAACTGCGACAGCGCCGCGGCCGTAAAGACAACAAAGGTCAGGCAGCGAAACGGAACGGTCCAGCGGTAGAACTGCTTCAGGTCATGCAGGGCGGCCAGGATGTAATAGACGCCCATGTTGAAAGACGCCATCGCGGAGGCGATCATGAAGACCAGCGTGTAATCCCCGGCGGACCGGGCCGCCCGGTCCAGGACTTTAAAGCCGAGGATGGATAAAAGCCATTCGGGGCGGATCAGGCCCACGAGTCCGAGCAGGAGCGCAAGCGCTCCAAATATCAGCATGGTCCAGCCCGCGGCATCCCGTATTTTCAGTTTCGGTGTCATGTCATCTCCTGGTGTGAAATTATACCCCGCTCTTAACCCGGTCTCGACAAATTCATTTTGCTCGCCTATACTCGTGCCATCTCAATCGCGTGAGGCCCCCCATGACAAAGCATCTCGTCGTTGTTGCAGGGAACATCGGTGTCGGCAAGACTTCATTGACGGAGCGCATCGGTGCACGGCTCGGCTGGTGGACGGGCTTCGAGTCGGTGGCGAACAATCCCTACCTGGCAGATTTTTATTCCGATATGCGCGCCTGGGCGTTTCACCTGCAGATCTTTTTCCTGGGGCATCGCGCCGAACAATACCTGGAAGCCGCCCACGACCCGCGCTCGGCCATTCTGGACCGCAGCATTTACGAGGACTGTCATATCTTTGCCAGGGCGCTGCATCACATGGGCGACGTGTCGGAACGTGACTATCTGGCCTACCGCCGCCTGTTCGAACTGGTCGTGAACAGTACGCCGCGCCCGAATCTGCTGATCTATCTCAAAGCCCCCGTCAATGTCCTGATGGATCGCATCCGCCGCCGGGCCCGCAACATGGAGACCGGCATCACGCCTGAATATCTGGCCCTGCTCGATTCGTTCTACGACGAGTGGCTGAGCGCCTTCGACCTGTGTCCGGTCCTGACGATCCGCACCGATGACCTGGACTACGTCCACCAGCAAAAGCATCTCGATACGGTCGTCGAGCGAATTCAGGATAAACTGGCGGGCAAGGAAGTCATGGAGTTTTAGCAGTCCGTTGCAGGTTCCATGAATTGAGGCTTGTCGAAATCTCCAGCCCATAAGTTCTGACCTATCCACTCGGCTAGTGTAAAGACTCCCCCGTGGTCGGGGGAATTTCTCCATCGATCGGCTTAACATGTAACGGTGGCAGTTCCTCTCTCAGAGGAGCAGCAGCCCGCTCAAACGTTTCCGCACGTTTTGTTTGTCGTAAACGGAGCTCCAGGAGAGTACTATGGATGTTGTCCAGCAGAGCAAGCTGTCCCTCAGAATAAAACCGGCCCGGCCGACCCGCCTGCAGCAGGAAGCACGCATCGGCTTATTGTTCCTTGCGCCGTGGCTGATTGGCTTCGTCCTGCTGAAAGCCCTGCCGATCCTGGCTGCGCTGATCTTCTCCCTAACTGATTTCAAAATGCTCTCCCCCGAAACGACGACCTTCGTCGGGCTGGAAAATTACATACGTTTTTTCAAAGACTCCGCGGCCGGCGCCAGTCTGTTTGGGTCACTGGGATATTTCCTGGTGACAGTCCCGCTCGAGATGGCCGTTGCGCTTGGTCTGGCTGCCATCTTTACCAGCGCGCGGCTGAAGAACAAGCGCGTCTCACAGACCCTGATCTTCATGACGAGCATCATCCCCTCCACGTCCATCTTCTTCATCTTTCTTGGGTCGATCGCATACGCGGACAAGTTGTTTTTCACGCCCATGAACCTTCCCCCGATCCAGGGTTTTGGCCTGCTCCTGCCTTTCATGGCGCTCTGGAGCATCGGCCCGGGCTTTCTGATCATCTACAGTGCCATGGAAAGCGTGCCGAATGAGGTCTATGAAGCCGCGCGCGTGGATGGCGCGGGACCGCTGGCCCGGTTCGTTTTCATTACGCTGCCCATGATCTCGCCGGCCATCTTCTTTACACTGGTGATCAACCTGACCGGTGCTTTCGGAGGCGCGGTCCTTTTGGATCGCGGCTATATCCTAAGTTTCAGCCTTTCGCCCATGGAAAGTTATATCAATACCGTCATGTTCAATCAGGCTCGCCTGGGCTACGCCAGCGCGCTGGCCTGGGTGACCTTCGCCGTGATGATGACCATCACCATCCTTCTGTTCCGGTCGGCAAAACGCTGGGTGTACTTTCCCGAGGAGGACGACGCCAATGAGATTTAGCCACAAAGCACTGCGTCGAAGCGGCGCGTCCAGACTCACGCTACGGTTGTGGGACTTCACCGGCACGGCCATGCTGAACCTGTTCCTGTTTCTGTTCCTGATCGCGTATCTTTCGCCGCTGCCTTTCATGGTGATTGCCTCCCTGACGCCGCGCGAGCAGTTCCTGGATGCCTACGCCCCGATCCTGCCTTCCGAAAAGATCAAGTTCAATTACGATGGAAAGGACCGGGTCGTCTACAAAGTCCCAACGGAAGATGGGGTTAAGCATTGGGCTTTGTATAAGCCGGGCCGGATCACCAGCCAGTTCATCGATCCTGCAAATCCATCTGCCGGCCCGATCGAGTGGAAGGGGAATTGGCGCACTCTGAGGGCCGTCTACCAGTTCAAACCCACGCTGCAGAACTACCGGGACTTCCTGAGCATTGCCAAGATACCACTCTACTTCAAGAATACGATCATCGTGGCACTGATCAGCGAAATCGGTGTGTTGTTTTCCTCCATCGCGGTCGCCTACGGATTTTCACGTTTCCGCATTCCGGGGATCAAGTACATTTTCTTCCTGCTGATCGCCACGATCATGATTCCCAGCAATATCACGCTGGTCCCAACCTATTATCTCTTCAGCGGACACGTCCTCGATTGGATCGGTACCTGGCTGCCGCTGCTCGTCCCGCATTTCTTCGGCAGCGCGATCCTGATCTTCCTGCTCCGGCAGAACTTCAAGAGCATCCCGCGCGACCTGGACGAAGCCGCCATGCTGGATGGAGCCGGTCCGCTGCGGATCCTGATCTCGGTCATCCTGCCGCAATCGGTCCCGGTCGTGACGACGGTTGCCCTGCTGCAC
>JBAVVF010000890.1:0-5586 GCA_049697155.1 Anaerolineales bacterium | reverse complement strand
GTATGCATTTGTCGGCACGCAGATGACCTGGCGGCTGAGCCCGTTCATTGGCAAGCCTGGCGATCCGTTCTATCTCATCCGTCCCTCGCGGGACAATTTCTATGTAGATGTGATCCATGCCATCGAGGAAGTGTTCAACATCGTGCCATCCGATGCCACCCTGGTCACCCCGATCCTGACGGGCATCATGTGTGTCTTTGCCTTTGCCGCAATCGCTTTTATATTCAGCCTGTTCTTTGGAAAGCCGGCTTCCAAACGAACAAAACCGGCCTAGGCTTTTAAATCACAAGGCGGCAGGTGAACCTGCCGCCCGGAAAGTTTTTGGCTGTGTGAGATGCTACAGGTTCCAGAACTGGAAACGTCTGAGTCCATCGAGGATGGAGAACGGATCTGCGCCCAGGATTGCAGAGAAGACAAAGACTGCATCCCAGAGCCGCTGCGAGGCGCCGGGGACGAACCATATGACCAGCAAAATGACCCAGATGGCGACGCCGCGCAGGCGTTCGAATTGCATGCTGGTGGCCGGGTGCAGGAAAGGCTCGATCACCCCATAGCCATCAAACGGAGGCACAGGGATCAGGTTGAAAAGTACGGACCAGACTTGCAGGGCCAGTAGGAAGGAGAGTCCCGGCAGAACGGCCGGATTGAGGTTCGGCCAAAAGCGCAGGATCAGGCCGATCACGATGGCCACCAGCAGGTTCGAGGCCGGCCCGGACAGCGACATGGCGCTCAGCCAGTAGCGATTGCGGATGCGCCAGCGTTCGATGTACACCGCGCCGCCCGGCAGGCCGATCCCGCCCATGAAAAGGAACAGCAGCGGCAGGAAAATCGACAGCAGGGGATCCGTATATTTGAGTGGGTTGAAGGTGAGATAACCCTTTTCACGCACGGTGTAGTCGCCGCCGTAGTAGGCCACCAGGGCGTGCGAAAATTCATGCAGAGACAGTGAAAATATCCAGCCGAAAAGTACGATGCCAAATGTCATTTGGAAGCCTCGAAATTCGATATTTCCGTGTGCATAACTTCGACAGGGAAATCCATCCCATGGGCAGGGTAGATTCGTTTGACTCCCATGGGCAGGATCTTTTTCCAGCTTTCGACCACCCGATGGATGTCATCCGCAAGGACCGGCAGGCCCGGCGTGGGGCGCAGGTACCAATCATTCATGGCCGAATCACCGACGAAGGCTTCGCCCGAATCCAGAATAATGCTCACATGTCCCTTCGTGTGGCCCGGTGTGTGGACTACCTTTCCAGGAATGCCGTAACTTGCAAGTGACATGCCATCATCGCCGATAACATGGTTCACTTTAACGCCTGGGAGTCTTGGGTGAATGAGTCGATCGGCGAGCCAGATCATGGCCCTGCCATATGGGGTCACGCCGCGTGGAAAGGCCGGATTGCCATTCTCCACCCAGGGCTGGTCGCAATGGTGGACGGCGACCGGCGCGCCCGTGATCTGCTGGATGGCATGCAGTGACCCGATGTGATCCCAATGTCCGTGTGTGATCAGGATCAGGGAAATTTCCTTTGGATCCATATTCAACTTTTGCAGGCCGCGCATAAACGCTTTCATACTCCCCTGCGCGCCGGCATCGACCAGCACGGTCCGCTCGCCGCGCAGCAAATAGCAGTTACAAATCCCAACGGGCAGACGCTGAAAGGAGAAAGTCATTCCTGATATCCTTTGGGGTGGGATTTATGCCATTCCCAGGCACTTGCAATGATTTGATGAAGGTCCTCGTGTTGGGGTTTCCAGCCGAGCTCGCGCTTGATTTTTTCGGAGGAGGCGATGAGACGCGCCGGATCGCCCGGGCGGCGCGGCAGCTCCTCGGCCGGGATCGCGTGTCCCGTCACCCGGCGCGCCGTCTCGATCACTTCGCGGACCGAATAACCGTTCCCGCTGCCGAGGTTGTAGATCAGGCGGTCACGTTTGTCCAGGCCTTCCAGGGCCAGCAGATGCGCCGAGACCAGGTCGGCGATGTGGATGTAGTCGCGGATGCACGTCCCATCGGGCGTGGGATAGTCCGTGCCGTAGATGCGGGCAGCGTCGCTCTGCCCGAGCGGCACGCGCAACACGAGCGGAATGAGGTGCGATTCCGGCTGGTGAGCCTCGCCGCGCCCCGGCATTGCTCCGCAGGCATTGAAGTAACGCAGGGCGGCAAAGTGCAAACCGTGGATCTGCCGGTACCAGTCCAGGGCCTGCTCGAAGATCAGTTTGGTATGCCCGTAGACGTTGGTCGGGCCGAGCGGCGACTCTTCCGTCAGCGGCGACTCGCTGGATTGGTAGACCGCGGCCGTCGAGGAAAGCACGAAACGTTCCACTCCGGCCCGGATGGCTGTTTCCACCAGAGCCAGTGAGTTGGCGACATTGTTATGGTAAAAGCGCGCCGGATCCTTCATGCTTTCGCCCGCTTCCGTAGCTGCCGCGAAGTGCAGGATCGCGTGGAATTTCTGGTCGGTCAGTGTTTTGGCAAGGGTGTGACTGTCTGAGAGGTCGGCCTCGACGAAGGTTGCGGCCTCCGGTACCGCGGCGCGATAGCCGGTAATTAGTGAATCATAGACGGTCACGGAATGTCCCGCTTCGAGCAGGGCTTCAGCGGTGGCGGAACCGATATATCCGGCTCCGCCTGTAACAAGAATATTCATAAATTCTCCTGATGGGAAGGATTATAAACTGGATATGTCGTTGCGAGGAGGGTTGAGACGCGTAGCGTCGAAATCCTGACGAAGCAATCTCCTCAGTAGCGAGGAGATTGCTTCGCATGCGGCTCGCAACGACATGAATCTTCTATGGCCTATTCCACCCCTCTGCGTACCACTGCATATATTCGCTGACGTGGGCACTCCAATATTCTTCGGTGTGTGCGCCGCTGTAGAGATGCCATTCATGGTCCAGACCAAAATCATTGAACTGGTCTTCCACGTGGCCGGCCATGGTCAGCTCCGGGTCATTGTCGCCGACGTCCATGAAGACGCGCGGCAGCGAGGAGGGCGGGATGTCCCCCAGCCAGCCTGTGACCTCCGAGGCGTCCTGCTGCAGGACAGCCAGGGAATGCAAGCCGATCGTCCCGAACAGATCCCAGCGCGTCAACCCCAGGCGCAGGGCCCAGCCGGCTCCGCGCGACAGGCCCCCGATGGCGCGATGGTTCCGGTCGGGCAGGGTGCGATAGGTGTTATCGATATAAGGAATGAGGCTTTCGACCAGACGCTGCCCGAAGGCCGGCCCCGGCGGCAGGTTCCAGTAATGGTCATCGGGAAAGACAATGATGAACGGGACCGATGCGCCCGAGACGATCAACTGGTCGAGCACATTGGCCGCGCCCAGGCGGATCCATTGATCGTCGGTATAGGTTTGGCCGTGCAACAGGTAAAGGACCGGGTAGCGCTGGTCGGCTTTTTCATCGTAACAGCGCGGGAGATAGACGCGGAACTCCTGAGGCGGGTCCGTGGAGGCGAGGCTGCCCTCCTCCACGCGTCCCGGACCAGTCAGGCAGGCCAGCGGCGTGATCGTCGGCGTGGGAGCCGGGGAGGGAGTCAGGGTCGCAGATGGGATCGGCGAAGCAGTCGGCGGAAGGGAAGTTGGGGTGGAAACCGGTGGATTTAGAGGTGAACAGGCGTAAAGTGCCAGGAGAAGCGTGAGCAGCATTGCAATCTGTTTTGCTTGACGGGTTATCATCCTTCGCATTATACTCACAGACCTCATCACGGGGCGTAGCGCAGTCCGGCTAGCGCGTGGCGCCTTTGGCGCCAAAGTCCCGGGTGTCTGTGTCCCAGACAACTTATGAAGATCGATCCGTCCAGATCGCCCATCGGGGCGTAGCGCAGTCCGGCTAGCGCGCTTGCTTTGGGAGCAAGAGGTCCCGGGTTCGAATCCCGGCGCCCCGACTTGTTTTACGTGTACATCCTTCACAGCCAACGTCTGCAACGGTATTATGTGGGGTCAGCAGAAGTCGTAGAAAAACGCCTGTTAGAACATAATAGCGGAAAATCGATTTCGACCCGTGCAGGTGTACCCTGGGAATTAGTCCACACCGAGTGTTTTACAACGCGCTCTGAAGCAGTGCGCCAAGAACGAAAAATCAAGGCTCGTGGGATTGCGCGTTACCTTGACGATTTAGGGCATAGATTATCCGGCTAGCGCGTGGCGCCAAAGTCCTGGGTTCTCATCCCCTCCGCTTCGCTCCGGGGACTGCTTCGCTTGTCCCGGCGCCCCGACAGTTCTGAGACCCTGAAGGTTTGCAAAACCTTTAGGGTCTTTATTGTTTAGTGCTAAAATAAACCGGGAGAAATTTTATGGCGAAGAAGTTTGATGGTGTGATTGAAGCGGTCCGCTACAAAAATGGACAAATCGTGGTGGTGCGCGCCTTCGAGCGCCGCGGCGCCGCGTTCTCAGACCGTGTCCTGCTCGAGCGCCGGGAGCTTCTGGACCGGCTGAAAAAAGGCAAAAAGTATGTGGTCGGGAAGCGCACGGAACTCATGGCCGGGACGTTCGAGGTCCAGGAAAAGTCCCTGCAACTGCTCGAAAAGGACGGCCGGGAGGTCATCTCGACTCACGCCGATGCCGTCCACGACGAGCTGGAGCAGGCGCCGCTATTCTAATTTCCTATGAAACTTATAGATAAAACCCCCCTCCTCGATGCAAAAGGCGAACTCGGTTTCGTCCAGCGGGTTCAGGGCATGCTCAAATTCGGTTTTAGCTGGCCCAACGAACTGACCGCTCAAAAAGCAATCACGACGTTCCTGGATAAGAATCTGGAGAAGGGCTACACCCTCATCCGGAACCTGACGCTCGGCGCCAGCGAGATCATGGTCCCCATGATCCTGCTGGGCCCCACGGGAATTTATGTGATCCATGTCACCTATCTGCGGGGCAGGTATGAGGCCAAAGGCAATTTATGGAATCAGGAATCCGGGAACAGCTTCAAGCCCGCGCCCGTCAACCTGATCCAGCGCACCGCCCGTCTGGCCAGCGCTGTGACCGCCTTCATCGAGCGCCAGGGCGTCAAGCTGCCGATCAGCGTGGAACCTGTCCTGATGGCGGGCAACCCCGGCCTGCACATCGAATCGGTCCGCCCGGCCATCAAAGTCATGATGATCGACGGGCTCAAGCCATTTGTCTCGAATCTGTCGGGGGGGCGACCGGTATTGAGCGCGGAACTGGTGCACGAGCTGGTCGAGCGCCTGACCGAGCCGCGTTCACCGAAGAAGGAAACGCCGCCGGCCCCCGCGCCTGAGCCGCGCGCCCCGTGGGAGGAGCTCACCCTGCCGCCGCAGGAGGCAAAACCCGTCCATCCAACTGACCTTGATTTTGCGATGATGGATGGGGCGCCCGCGCCATCCGCGGCCCGCTCCATCCGTGAGTCAAGCCCGGCACGGCCCCGGCCGCGGTCGATACCGCGCGGCAAAAGAATTCTCGGCCTCACCCGCACTCAATTGATGATCGTTGCCGGACTGGCATTGGCCGTCGTATGTCTCTTTGCCGTTGCTGCCTATCTTTTCCTGAGTTCGCCCACCCTGCTGCCTTGAACCCTTTCCTTTCGATTATTATCCCCGCTCATAACGAGCAGACACGACTGCCCGGTAC
>JBAVVF010000889.1:0-3702 GCA_049697155.1 Anaerolineales bacterium | reverse complement strand
CCCCGATGTCCTGCGGATCATAGCAGGCGGACGCCAGCGCTTTCACGTCCGCGACGGCCCAATCCGTTTCACTGGTAATGGTCTGCTCGGCTGCGCGGCTGACGATCAGATGCGTCTCGATGCCGGCTTCCTTCAGCAGCTCGAGTGCCCGGATGCCGAGGATGGCGCCGCTCGCACCGGTGATTGCCAGGACGATCCTTTTCATGAAATCCCCACAATGCCGCTTTCGCCATCCACGCTGACCTGCATTCCGGTTTTGATCCTCTCGATGGATATGTGATCCACACAGGGAATGGCCGAGATGATGCAGCCCACCGCGGTGATCGTCTCGCATTCGGCGTTGACGATCGCGGCGGGCGCCAGCCCGGCCTTCTTCAGGCGGTAGAGCGTGTACGACCCGACCGTGGAGCCCTTGCCGGTGGGAAAGACCAGCACCCGCCCGGCAACCGACTGCCCCTCCAGCTCGTGGCCCTTCTCGACAACGCGCCCCGTCTGCGGATCGACACCGCCGTAGAAGGAGATGCCCATCGAAGTGACCAGGGCTTTGCCCGCGGCATTACCAGTGGATATTTTTCTACCGGTGAGTTTCATCTCAACGCCTCCTCGATCACCTCGTCAAAGGGCAGGAAGCGCGTCTGGAAGTTGTTTTTGGCGGAGGCGTAATAGCAGGCCTTGGCGCTGTCGGTGGCGATGGCCTTGAAACGTCCCTTGATCGGCGAGACCACGCAGCAGGTATCCACGGCAAAGACGGCACCGGCTGCCTCGATGACCGCCGTATAGCCCATCTGGTCGGCAATGCGCTTGACCGGCCGGGAGGTGGTGATCCAGAAGGTCTTGCGCACATGTTTGCCTGCCAGCCTGTTTGCTACTCGCTGGATCTCGTTAATGGAGAGATGCGGACAGCCCAGGCTGACGAAATCCACTTCCTCGCCGGAAGGGAAGACATCCAGCGAACGGATGGCCTCGTCCAGGTCGCGCTGCCGGATGACCAGTGTTTCGTCTGGGGGAGCGAACTGCGCGCTCTCCGGCGTGATCCCCTCCATGTGAAACATGGACAGGCCACCATAGGTCGCCAAGCTGGCGCAAAGGGATTTGAGCTGGTCGACCGTCGCGGCGGGGATACCGCGCAGGTAGGGGATGACTTTCATCGGTCTGAACTCGATAGCTCTGCCCACCGCAACGCCCAGCGCGCCGAAGTCGCGCGTCCCGTTCAGGTTCGCCTCGACCTGGGCAGTCAGCCCGGGGCGGCGGTTCTCGTCGAGGTGCAGCCCGTAGCGGGGAGTCCGACCGGTCAGCGCGGCGGCCAGGGCGCTGGGACCACCCTCCCGATTCGTCCGCGCGCCCAGGACGGAGTTGGCATAGCACACCGCGCTGCTCTCGGCCCAGGCGATGTGCTCGCCGAAGTGCGGCACGTTGCCAAAGAAATAGGGCGTGCAGGAACAGGTGGTCAGCACGCCCATCCGGGCATAGGCGTCGATTACGCGTTCCTGATTGCGCGCAAAGTCGGGGTCGATCCCCAGCGCCTGCCAGTTCTCGATGTCCATCCCGGCCGGGTTGAGGGTCGTCAACACCTTCACCTGCTCGCCGCCGGCAGCCATCTCGGACAGAAAGTCCAGCCCGGCCTCGCCGAGATTGTCGAAGCTCACCCCGGCGATCTGCACCGACGTGACCGGGACCATCCGCTCGGCGTCGTAGATCGTGCCGAGGGCGTTCAGGATTTCCATGGCTTTGCGGGTTGCCCGGCCGTGTTCTCCGGCGAGCATTTGTTGTTCTTCGTGGGTGAGATACATATATTCCAATCAGCCACAGAGAGCACAGAGCCTTTGAGCTTTTTTCTCAGAGAACTCAGTGATCTCTGTGGCGAAGAAAACCTTACTCGATAAATTTTCTAACATCCACAACCGGAAACTCCGCCTTGCGGAAGGATTTGCCGGCTGTTTCGAGCGGGGCGGTCAGGTCGAAGCCGAGGCGGGTCGTCACGTGGGTCCCGGCATCCGCGGAGGGGTCCAGGCTGGAGCCGGGGGCCCGCTCACGGATCACCAGGTCGCGGTCACCCTGGAAGCGGGTCGCCATGGCCCACTCCACCTCGAGCGGGTTGTAGATGTCGATGTCCTTGTCCACCACGTAGACGTGCTTGCACGAACTGTGCCCGGCAAAGGCCGCCTCGATGGCCTTGCGGCCGTCCTCTTCGGACTGCTTGTCGATCTGGACGATGGCATGCAGCCACGAGCAGCCGCCCGGGTCCACGTTGACGTCCAGGCAGCGAGCCACCTCATTGACCTTGCGGAAGATGGTCGGCTCGCGCGGCATGCCCATCAGCAGTTTGTGCTCCAGCGCCCCCGGCAGCAGGGCATGCCAGATCGCATCCCGGCGATGGGTGATGGCTTTGACCATCAGCACCGGCTCCTGACGGACCACGTCGTACGTCTCGGTCAGGTCGACGAACGGGCCCTCCGCATGAGTCTTGTCCAAATAGATGGTGCCCTCGATCACGAACTCCGTCTCGGCAGGGATCATGATCTCGCTGGTCTTCGCTCGCACAATCTGGAAAGGTTCGAGAGCATTGGCGATCTCCAGCTCGTTCACTCCCAGATCGACCAATGTCGCCGCGGCCGCCAGGACATTGGGCGCGCTGCCGATGCAGACGGCAACGTCCACCTGCCGCAGGTCCTGCAGGAACTTGTCGAAGTGCCGGTCCCGCACCACCCGCACCGACATCTCGGTCTTTGAAAACTGCATGCAGCGATGGAAGTCTGCGTTCTGTCCGTAGAGCGGGTGGCGGGCCAGGACCACACCCGAACTGATGTAGTCCCCGCCGTCCCGGTCGCAGTGGAACAGGATCGGCAATGTATCCAGGTCGGGTTCCAGCTCGACGACCTCCTGGCAGGGCGCATGGGTGACGACCTCGGGAGGCTTGCGGTTCCGGATTCCGGCAGTCAGGAAGGGGATGATCTCCGCCACCCGGATGCCGAAGTAATCGGCAAAGGCGGCCTTCGAGCAGAACAGGTTCCCGATCACGGGAAATGCCGATTCATGGACCCGTTCGAACAATACCGGGGCCGGCTCCATCTGCTTCAGCACGCCCGAGATTTCAAGGCGCTTCGAAATCGGTTCGCTGACGTGGATGAGTTTCTTCTGTTGATCCAAACGCTGGATATAGTTTCTCAGAGACATGCTCGGGCCTCTTGCATGGGATTTTGTTGGTAACGGCTTCCTTTGATTTTACACTGAGTCAACCTCGAACCCCGCTATGGCCTTCATGGCAAACTACCGATGATGAAAACCCAATCCGCTACGGCTCTCGCTCATCCGAACATAGTGTTCATTAAGCCGCACTGAACTGGTCGTAAAGTTTGTTCCGGGCAGGGATTGTCTTTACCAGACATCCTTTTGGTTCTCCAGCCATTCAACCCTCTGTCTGTAACAGGAACTAAGACAGTCCATGCTGATAAGAAGCATGGACTGTCTTAGTCTGGCGATAACATGTTGCGCGCCGCCAGACTCCAGCTTCGCGTTGATGATCTTTTATTTATTTGGGCTGCTTTATTTCCTGGGGCGCCTCAACGATGGTGTCATCGATGGGACAATACTCGACGCACTTGCCGCCGCAGGAATCATCGCATTTGGCCGGATCGATCACACAGATCTCATCAAGATAATCGATTGCCTTGCACTTACAAAAATGAACACAGGATCCACATC
>JBAVVF010000888.1:0-5064 GCA_049697155.1 Anaerolineales bacterium | reverse complement strand
GCACTGCCGATCGTCTATTTTTTTCACCGCCGCTTCCCCGGTGAAAATCCTGCCGAGGCGAATGTGTTTGTTCGTCAGGCCATGTGGTTCGGAGTCTATGGCGCGACCCTGGCCTGGCTGCAGCTCGGACGTCTCGTCACGGTGTATGTGATCCTCGGACTGGCGGGCGGACTGGGTGCCATCGAATATTTTATGCGCCTGCGCGAAAAGTCGCATTGGAAACCTCCTGTCACAGCCGATGACCAGCCTTCGTGATCTTCCTTCTGTCGAACAGCTGCTTCAGGCCGCGACGCGTCTCATTGATGCGTATGGCCGTCCTTTGACTCTGGAGGCTTTGCGATTGACGCTGGACGAAACCCGCGCACGGTTCCGGACGCAGCCGGAGGCGGGTCTGCCCTCGATGGACGCGATCCTGGCCCAGGCCGAATCTCATCTCGCGGCATGGACAACGCCGACTCTGCTCTCCGTCATCAACGCGACGGGAGTGATCCTGCACACCAACCTCGGGCGCGCCCCCTTGTCGAAGGCCACGATCGCGGCGATGAATGCGGCCGCAGAAGATTACTCCACGCTCGAATATGACCTGGAGAAAGGTCAGCGCGGCTCACGCCTGACCCATGCGGAGGCGATCCTGCAAAAGCTGACTGGCGCAGAAGCCGCGGTGGTTGTGAACAACAATGCCTCGGCCGTCCTGCTGGCGCTGGCTGCGCTCGCGCACAAAAAGCGCGTGGTCATCTCCCGCTCGCAGCTGGTCGAGATTGGCGGCGGGTTCCGCGTTCCGGACGTGATGAAGCAATCCCAGGCGAAGCTGGTCGAAGTGGGGACGACGAACAAGGTTCGATTGTCAGATTACCGGGAAGCCCTTGCAGAACCGACCGGGCTGGTCATGCGCGCCCACCGCAGCAACTTCAAGATCGTTGGCTTCACCGAAGAACCCGGGTTGAAGGAAATTGTCGATGCAGCCCATCAGGCCAGTGTCCCCGTCCTGGATGACCTTGGCTCGGGCGCGCTGCTCGATACCGCCAGATATGGATTCGCCCACGAACCGACCGTCCAGGAGTCTATGGCGGCCGGCGTCGACCTGGTCTGTTTTTCGGGAGATAAGCTGCTCGGCGGCCCGCAGGCAGGCATCCTCCTCGGCAAAAAGGATCTGATCGACAGGATTGGGAAGCATCCGCTG
Organism: Anaerolineales bacterium; assembly: GCA_049697155.1. Lineage (GTDB taxonomy): Bacteria > Chloroflexota > Anaerolineae > Anaerolineales > Villigracilaceae > Defluviilinea. The sequence goes on along the minus strand of JBAVVF010000888.1, from coordinate 3,884 downwards.
GCCCGGGCGGTCCGCGCGGATAAGACCTGCCTGGCGGGGTTGACGGCCACCCTGCTCCACTATCTCAAGGATGAGGCGGAGAGCAAAATCCCGATCTGGAGGATGATGTCCCTGACGCCGGACCAGCTCAAGGTCCGCGCGGCGACGTGGCGGGACCAGGTGGGACAGGGTGAGGTGATTCAGTCCGAATCCACTGTCGGCGGAGGAAGCCTCCCGGATGAATGTGTCTCCACTTTTGTCCTGGCGCTGAACGTAAAGTCACCGGACAAATTCCTGAAGAAACTCCGCGAGTCAAATCCACCAATCATCGCCCGCACAGAAGACGATAACGTTTTATTTGACCCACGTACAGTTTTGAATGACGATTTATTGTTGAAAGGTTTGAAAAAAGTGCTGCATGATTACCGTTGAAATTGCACGAGAGTTTGCTGCTCTCAACTCACAGGAGAAATGATGAAATCTGACCTTGATGCATTGATGCAGGATCGCAAGCTGGATGGCATCCTTGTTTTCGGAGACGCGGAAAATAACCCGCCCATGTATTATTTTGTTGGGGGTGGGCATGTGAGCGGCGCGCTGCTGATTAAAAAAGTTGGCAAGGAACCCGTGTTGTTTTACAACGACATGGAACGCGATGAAGCAGCCAAGAGCGGGCTCAAGACCATCTCCTACAGTGAATATCCCGCCTCGGAGTTCATGGAAGAGGCGAAAGGGGATATGCAAATGGCGATGGCGCTGCGCTTTCGAAAGGTCCTTTCCGAGTTTGGACTATCCGGGGGACGGGTCGCAGTGTATGGCCGCATGGAGTTTTCGCAGCTCTATGGCTTAATAACGAACCTGGCAGAGTCGATGCCGGAGCTGGAGTTCGTCGGTGAATCAGGCATGGATTCCACCCTGCTGCGGGCCATGGAAACAAAGGATGATGTCGAAGTGGCGCGCATTCGTCAGATGGGTGCGGTGACAACAACGGTCATGCAAATGGTGCAGGATTACCTGACGTCGCGCGAAGTGCGCGAGGATGAGGTCCTGTTGAAAGAGGACGGCAATCCGCTCACCATCGGAGATGTGAAAGCCAGGATCGCGCTCTGGCTGGCGGAGCGCGGCGCGGCCGACATGGAAGGTGTCATCTTTGCCATCGGACGCGACGCGGGTGTCCCGCACTCCGTCGGCAACCCCGACGATCTAATGACCCTGGGGAAGACCATCGTCTTCGATATCTTTCCGGCCGAGAAGGGCGGCGGGTATTTCTATGACTTTACGCGCACCTGGAGCCTGGGATACGCGACCCCCGAAGCGCAGGCGCTCTACGATCAGGTCCATGAGGTTTACAACAAAGTTGTCGAGAACCTTGACCTGAATGCCTCGTTCATCGATTACCAGCGCATGACCTGCGAATACTTTGAATCAAAGGGACATAAGAGCCAGCTCAACAGCAAGGCTCCGCTGGACGGCTATGTCCATTCGCTGGGGCATGGGGTTGGGTTGAATATCCATGAACGCCCGTGGTCGGGTCTGACGGCAAGCCCGGATAATATTCTCAAGCCGGGCGTGGTCATGACCATCGAGCCGGGCTTGTATTATCCCGACAAAGGGATGGGTGTGCGCATCGAAGACACGTACTGGGTGCGCCAGGATGGCAAAATGGAGCTGCTGGCTGAATACCCGTATGATTTTGTCCTGCCGATGAAGAATTGGAAAAGAAAGGCTCAGACTGCTGCAAGGAAGCCCAAAGATTTGGCGAAGCAGCAGCGTGAAAGATTATGAATGAGCTGAAGCCTGCGCGCATTCTGGCCATCGAAACCTCCTGCGATGAAACCGCCTGCGCCGTGCTCGAAAACGGACGTACACTTCTGTCCTCCACAGTTGCCTCGCAGATGGATATTCACGCCCGCTATGGCGGCGTCTTTCCTGAAGTCGCCTCACGCCAGCATGTGTTGAGCATCATTCCGGTTGTCGAGCAGACGCTCGCTCAATCCAGCCTCACGCTGAAGGATATCGATGCCGTGGCCGTCACGCGCGGTCCCGGGCTGGCGGGTTCGCTGATCGTTGGAATGAACCTGGCCAAGGGGATTGCCCTGGGAATGAATTTACCGCTGGTCGGTGTCAATCACCTCGAGGGTCATATTTACTCTTCGTGGGTTTACAACGCAGGCGAGCTGCCTCCGCCGGAGCCGGAATTCCCACTGATGGCTTTACTTGTTTCCGGCGGACACACCGAACTCAATCTTATGACCGATCATTTGACGTACGAGCGCATCGGCGCCACGCGGGACGATGCGGCGGGGGAAGCGTTTGACAAGGTCGCCCGGCTGCTGGGGCTTCCGTACCCGGGCGGACCTTCGGTTCAGCGCGCGGCTGAAACCGGCGACCCGGCCCGCTTCAAATTCCCGCGGGCCAAACTCGAGGGCCAGTATGATTTCTCGTTCAGCGGGTTGAAAACAGCCGTTCTGTATGAGGTCAATGATTTGAAGAAAAAGGGCAAGACGCTGCCGATCGAGGATCTGGCGGCGTCGTTCCAGGCGGCCATTGTCGAGGTGCTGTTCAAGAAAACCATGCAGGCGGCCCGTGACCAGCATGCCAGAGAGATCCTTGTCGCCGGCGGCGTTTCGGCGAACCGTGCGCTTCGCCAGGCTTTTCAATCCCAGGCTGAATTCAAGGTTCACATCCCGGCCTTTTCCCTGTGCACTGACAACGCCGCGATGATCGCTGCAGCGGGGTATTACCGGTATGCGCTGGGGCAGGTCTCGGCGCTGGATATCGACGTCCAGCCGACCTGGCCGCTCTCGTAAATAGACCTGTGAGGTTGGTGGTGTTAAAAACCCAAACCGCCCTGGGCTTGCCCGAGCCGTGGGCGGTTTGTAAAGGAGAATGCATCCTTCATGATAGGTGGGGACTTTAAGGGAACCTGAACCGAACCTGAAAGCAAACTAAGAGTTTTTCAGTTCGAATTATGCAGAGCGGAGCGGAGTTCTTCCAGTGAGAGGGGACCCTCACGTAGGATTCTCAGCTCTGGATCCGTGCAAGCCATCAGCGTGGAAGGGATGCCTCCCGGCGTCCGCCCACCGTCGAGGATCAGGGCGATCCGTCCGCCCAGCTGCTGCTGGACCTGCCGGGCCGTCAGCGGGTTCTCTCCGCCTGAAATGTTGGCGGAGGTGACGGCCATTGGCCCCGCGGCCCGCAGGAGAGAGCGCGCGACATGATGGTCAGGCACGCGCACGCCGACGGTGGCTGTGGCAGAAACCGCGGCGGGCAGGTCGGCGCGTTTTGGAACAAGGATAGTCAAAGGTCCCGGCCAGAAGCGGGCGGCAAGCTTGTGGGCAGTTTCGGGAATATCCGTTCCCACTTTTTCCAGGTCATCCAACGTGCCGATCAGGATTGGAATTGCTTTTTCAATAGGCCGATCCTTCGCTGCATAAATCGATTCGATTGCCTTGCGGTCAAAGGCAAGTGAACCAACGCCATAGACCGTATCGGTCGGAAACGCGACCAGCCCGCCTGCCTTCAGGATTTCGAGGGCGCGCGGGATGGCGTTGGATGAATCGGCCGGAAGGACCTCGGTCTGCATATCGGCTAAAACATGATCTCCAGGAGTCGATCGCGGCCGGTCAGGTCCTGGTGCAGATGGATGCTTGCATTGGAAAACAAGTCGCAGGCCATGTTCAAGGCCTGGATGCCGCGCGTGGCTTCGATCTCGAGCAGCATCATTCCATTCGGAGCGAGCCATTCCGGACCGATGTTCAGCAGGCGCCGGATAAGCTCGAGCCCATCACTGCCGCCATCCAGGGCCAGGATGGGTTCATGCTCGAAGATGGGCAAATTGCGCAGTTTCTCGGTCGGGATATACGGAAGGTTGGCGCAGATCAAGTCGAAATGCCGGTCGGTGG
>JBAVVF010000887.1:0-2438 GCA_049697155.1 Anaerolineales bacterium | reverse complement strand
GTGTGGACGTGGACATGCGTGACATCTCCGATACTGCCCAGACTCTCGCGGTGATTGCGCCTTTCGCCTCTTCCCCGACGAGGATGCGCGGCATTGGCTTCATCCGTGCCAAGGAAACAAACCGCGTTCACGCAACCTGCATGGAGCTGGCTCGGCTCGGCGTCCGCGTGGAGGAGCACGCAGATGGTATGACGATCCATCCCTGCGGCCAAATCCGGCCTGCAACTGTTCGAACATACAACGATCACCGTATGGCCATGGCGTTTTCCCTGATCGGTTTGCGGGTCAAGGGGATCACCATCGAAAACCCGGGCTGTGTCTCGAAAACCTTCCCGAACTTCTTTGAAGTGCTCGCAACCCTTCATTAGCTCTTTCCTCTTTCGTCTTTCCTCCCATGTCACTTTTTCCTTCCCACTTCAAACTTGGTCTGATTGGCTATCCACTTGGCCATAGTCTCTCCCCAAAAATCCACTCCGCCGCGCTTCAAGCCTGCGGACTGGGAGGAAACTATTCCTTGTTCCCGGTTCATCCCGACGACATAGCAGGCTTACAGGACCTGCTTTCCCGAGTCCGCTCCGGCGAAATTCACGGATTGAACGTCACCATTCCTCACAAACAAAACGTGATGAAGTTTCTCGACGAGCTGACCCTGACCGCCAGGTCCATAGGCGCCGTGAATACAATTTATTTGCGCGCAAACAAACTTATCGGCGATAACACCGACGCTTCGGGCTTTCTCAGGGATCTGAACCGTTTTCTAACCAATCACCGATCACCAGCTCCCCAAATTAGCAAATCAGCAATGGTCCTTGGTTCGGGTGGTTCTGCTCGTGCGGTGGTGTATGCCCTGCTTAACGATGGCTGGGAAGTCACTGTGGCTGCCCGCCGGGTCGAGCAGGCCCATCAGCTTGCTTCATCATTCCCTGGGCATGAAATACGCATACTACCCTATGAATCCTTCCTCCTTCAGCCTTCCTCCTTCAGCCTTTTGGTCAACACCACTCCCGTCGGCATGACCCCAAACCTTGACCAGTCTCCCTGGCCTGAGAATATGCCTTTCCCACCTCATGCAGCAATTTACGATCTGGTCTACAATCCACGTGAGACCAAATTGGTGAAGGACGCCTGCCTGCAAGGTTTATCGGCTACTACCGGATTAGGCATGTTAATCGAACAGGCTGCCCTTGCCTTTGAGATCTGGACAGGTCAACTACCGCCCCGCGAAGTCATGTCTGCCGCGGTCAACGATACTGATCACTGATTACTGGATACTGACTACTGGATACTTACATGAAACTCCGTTTTCTCACTGCCTGTGAATCCCACGGTCCCTCGCTGACAGCCATCCTGGATGGCATGCCCGCGGGCCTTTCCATTACAGCTGAGGTTATCAACAAAGAACTGGCACGCCGCCAAAAAGGCTACGGCTCCGGCGGACGCATGAAGATCGAGAAGGATACAGTGCAGATTTTGGGTGGCGTGATGGCAGGCGAGACGACCGGAGCGCCGATCGCCTTGCTCGTGCAAAATGATGATCACGTTAAATGGAAGGGCAAAGCCATCGAGCCGATGACCGCGCCGCGTCCGGGCCATGCGGATTTGACGGGCGCGCTGAAATACGGCTACCGGGATCTGCGGCCTGCCCTCGAGCGCGCCTCGGCCCGCGAGACGGCCATGCGTGTCGCTGTCGGCGCTGTCTGCAAACACTTCCTGGCCCAATTCGGCATCCTCGTCGGCGGATATGTTTCGTCGATTGGCGAAGTCACCGCGGAGTTGGGCGACATGCCTTACGAGGAGCGTTTTGTCCGGGCCGAAGAATCGGATGTGCGCTGCCCGGTCGAAGCGTACGCGCGTCAGATGCGGGCGGAGATCGAGAAAACGATCCACGGCAAGAATACCCTGGGCGGCGTGCTGGAGATCGTGGCGCTCAACCTGCCGGTGGGTTTGGGAAGCTTTGCCCAATGGGACCAGCGCCTCGAAGCGAGGCTTGCCATGGCAGTGATGTCTGTGCAGGCGATCAAAGGCGTGGAAGTAGGTGACGCGTTCGCCAACGCGCGTCTGCCCGGGACGCAGGTCCACGACGCGATCAGGCTGGAAGATTCGATGGTTCGGCGTTCGACGAATCGGGCCGGCGGGACCGAGGGCGGAGTCTCCAACGGGCAGCCGATCGTCGTCCGGGCCGCGCTGAAGCCGATCGCCACCACGCTTCTTCCCCAGCCGACCGTGGATCTGGCCTCCGGGACGGAAGCCCCCACCAAATATGAACGCTCCGACTTCTGCCCGGTGCCGCGCGCGGTCCCAATCCTGGAGGCGATGGTCGCCTTTGTCCTGGCGGACGCGCTGATCGAAAAGCTTGGCGGGGATTCCATGGACGAGATGAAGCCGCGCTTTGAGTCGCTGCGCAAAGCCACTCTCGACGATCTGCAGATGGACAACAC
>JBAVVF010000886.1:0-2594 GCA_049697155.1 Anaerolineales bacterium | reverse complement strand
GCGAAACTAAGCATGAATACCGCCATGCCATAGCCCCATCCGTTCGGGCGGCGCACACTCAGGATCAGCAGGCCCAGGAGCGAAAAGCCGATGCTGGCCAGCTGCCAGTAGCCATCATAAATGCTTCGATTGTACGGGGAGAGGTTGGGTTCGAGCGAATAGGCCGTCAGGCTAAGTCCCAGGCCGCCGGCAACCAGCAGGCTCAGCAGCCAGGCGGCTGCATCCGCCATACGGCTCGGTTCCGGGAAGGCCCACAGCCAGATTAACCACACCAGCGAGAAGAGCGTCACGGCCCGGTCGAGCGGAGGCAGGATGCGGGGCAGATTGATCAGACCCTGACTTCCGAGACCGCCCACCAGGAAAAGCACGATCTGCGCAATCAGCAGCATGCCCAGCCCAAGCATCGTCCTGCGTGCCTGGGGAAACTCGCTGGAGCGCCAGTGCATGAAAGCCGACTGTAGCGCGCCCGCAATGGAAAATACCAGCACGAGATGATAAACCAGACTATTTTCGGGCTTTGCGAGGACCGACAGGATTTCGTAGAGAGAGGCGCCCATGATACGGGTGATTATATTCCAGTTGCTGAAATCTGGCTGGAAATTTCAAATACGTAAATTACAAAACCATGAACGTAATCGAAAGTTACGCCCTGCCGGCGGCGCGGCTGGTTTTGGCGGAGTTCGAAGCGGTCATGGCCTTTATAATGTATCCATGCTTCGCAACACCCTTCGGATTTTCGCCGTTCTCACATTGATCGTCCTGGCCATCGTTACGCCCCTGGTCCTCTCGGGCTATTCTGAGTTAAAGAAGGGCGCCGCTTCAGGCTCCTACGCCGAGGCCGCGCCGCACTATTACAACGCTGCCCGGCGGATCCCCTGGCGGCCGGACCTCTATGAGCTTTCCGGCCACGCTTATTACCATGCCGGGGATTATGCCCAGTCCGATGCAGCCTATCAAAAGGCTTTTGAACGCGGTGTGCTTTCGCCGCAGGGCTGGATGGCCTGGGGGGATGTCCATTATTTGAATAACGATCCCGGACGGGCCGTGGAAATCTGGGAAGAGGCTCTGCAGCAGGAGAATTCGTCTGACGAGCTCCAGCCCCGGCTCGCGGAAATCTATCAGTCGAACGGGGAGATTTCAAAGGCTGCGGAATACTTACAGAGATACGTTCCGACTCATCCGGAAGATGCCTCCGCCCACTACCGGCTGGGACTCCTGCTGACGTTATCCGATCCGGTGGCAGCCTCAGCAGAATTGGCCAGTGCGGCCCAGCTCGACCCTGATTTTGATCCCGCGGCCCAAACGGTACGCATGGCCCTGGATGAGTCCGCCCGGAATGACTCGGCCTCCGCGCGGCTGGTTACGATCGGGCGCGGACTCGGCTTGGTCGATGAATGGCAGCTGGCGCGCCTGGCATTCGAATCGGCCGTCAACGCGGATGAAAAGAATGCCGAGGCCTGGGCCTGGCTGGGCGAGGCGAACCAGCAGACAGGTGTGCCGGAAGCGGGCAGCGCGGAACTCGAGCGGGCATTAAGGCTCGATACGAATTCAGCCATCGTGCGCGGCCTGCGCGGACTTTATTTCCAGCGGACCGGGAATTTTCGTGAGGCGCTGACAGAATTCCAGATGGCCGTGAAGCTCGAGCCGGACAATCCGATCTGGTTTGTTTCCATGGGGGAGTCGCATGCCAAACTTGGGGACCTGATCCAGGCCCTGGAGTCTTATCAGATGGCAACAACGCTTGCGCCCAAGGATGCCAGCTACTGGCGCCTGCTGGCGATCTTCAGCGCTCAGAACAATGTGAACATCAGCGAGGTGGGCCTGCCCGCCGCGCAAAGAGCCGTCCTGCTGGGAGGTGCGGACTCTGCCTCCCTCGATCTGGTCGGATGGCTTCTGACTCTCGCATCCCGCTACGATGAGGCCAAGCGGATGCTGGCGCGCTCCCTCGAACTGGATCCGCAAAATGCTTCGGCGCATTATCATTTGGGAACGCTGTACTTGCAGACCGGTCAGCGCGCCCCGGCATACGATCATTTGATCCAGGCCCGTGACCTGGGAAGCCAGGAAGCGGGAGCGATTTTGAATCAGTATTTTCCGTAGCGCAATGACGCAAGTCTGATAAAATCCCGCCATGAAATTTCTCCCCTTTACTTCCTTATTAATCGTTTTTCTCCTTCTTTCGGCTTGCGCGCCGGTTGCGGTCCCCACGGTGATGCCCGCCAGATCCGGCGATATCCTTTATCAGGATGACTTTGAAAAGAACAATACCGGCTGGGCACGTCTTTCCAACGACAACGGCATCATGGATTATGACAACGGCGGTTACCGGATGCTGGTGCAGCAGCCTGAGCTCAATATGTGGTCCATCCCCGAAAAGAATTTCCGTGACGTGCGCCTCGAAGTCGATGTGATCCGGCTCAATGGCCCCGAGGAAAATCGGATGGGGCTGCTCTGCCGCTATCAAAGTGGAAATTATTATTTCTTCCTCATCAGCAACGACGGTTATTATGTGATCGGAAAGTTGATCGGAGGTCTGACCTTATTGCTCGGTCAAAGTGAAATGCAGTCCTCGGAAGTGATCCAGCCCGGGACGC
>JBAVVF010000885.1:0-1631 GCA_049697155.1 Anaerolineales bacterium | reverse complement strand
GATCAGTACATTGTCGGCGCGGTACAGGCGGGTAAACACGCGCTCCATATCTTCGGTGGAGATGCCTCCGCCTGTATCGGTGACCTGGATCAGGACATAGTCCTTCTCCTCTTCGGTCTTCATCTGGACTTTCAAACGTACGGTCCCTTCCAGTGGGGAGGCGGCACCGGCGTTCTGCAAAAGATGGATCAAAATCTGCTGGAGGGCTTCCCGGTCGGCGTGGATGGGCGCCACACCTTTTGGCAGGTCCAGATGCATGGAGATATTCTTCTCGCGTATCTGGCTGCTCGTATAGGACATGGCATTGTCGATGATCAGGTCCAGATCGACAGGTTCGGGTTTGAGCTCGTGCAGGCCGGTTTCGAGGGTGGTGACCTGGATCAGGTCGTCGATCAGGCTGCCGATCCGCTCGGTGGAGGATTTGATGCGTTCCACGAATTTGCGCTGCAGCGTGCCGAGGATGCCGACGGACTCTCCCAGCAGCAGGTCGGTATATCCGACGATGGAGGACATCGGCTGGCGGAGCTCCTGCGAAATGGAGGCTACCACTTCGGCCTGTTCGTTCGAGCGCACGGCCGAGGAGGCTTTCTCGGCCTCGACGACGCGCATGTTCGCGTCGGCCAGTTGATTCTGCAGGCGCGCGACTTCCTCGAGCGTGAGGCGCAGCTCGCCTTCGACCTGGTTCGATGCCGAAGCAAAGATGCCGGTCTTTTTGGCGCCCTTGGCACCTTTTGCGGCGCGCAGCTCCTCGTTTTCCTTTTTGAGCTTCTCGAGGACTTTCTGAGTCTCTTCCTGCATCTGCCGGAGGGCCGCGATGTTTTCGGCCTGGGCGAGTCCCTCCTGGGCGTCGGCTTTGACCGCTTCCATTTGCTTCAACAGATCGCTGTTGCGCCGCTCCAGGTCTGCAACGCGGGACTGGGCCACATCGAGGGCCTGCTTGGCCTGCTCGCCCTTGAGTTCGAGCGAGGACATCTTCTGTCCGCGCTGGATGATGGGGACGAGCGACATGGCGATGTTGGTCAGGAAGGCCTGGTCCTCGGCGCTCCACAGGCGGTTGGAATACGGCGACAGAAGCAGCACGCCGCCCAGAGGCTCCTTGTCGGCGGTGATGATCGGAACGCTCATCAGGTGACCGGGATTGGTCAGACCCAGCAGGTCGCTTAAGCCTTTGATGTCGGCCGAGGTGCTGCTGGAGGGCAGCCGCAGCGGACGTCCGCGCTGCAGGGCATTCGTCAGCATGGGGATGACCGTCTTGTTCATGCTCCCGCCCTCGAGGCTCTCTTCGCGGATCAGGTCATACCCGCTGGCGATCTGCATCTGGTTGTTGTTGTCGGTGAGGTAGATCAGGAAGCACAGGTCGGCCAGCATGGTCTGGGCGATGGCGCGGGTGATCGCCTGGCTCAGTTTTTCGGTGCTGGATTCACCTGCCAGCGCCAGCAGGGCGTGGAAGGTCTTTGGATCCGTGCTGTACTTGCGTCGTTCCCCGCTGGGCGTGTCCACGTGCTTGACGGTGGTCAGTCTGTTCGAGGGCGTGGGGAAGCGCTGCGGCAGGGTCATCAAAATCGGATAGGCGGCCACGTGTGCGAGCCGGACCGCGCCGGGGAAGTCTCCGTCGACGCGTCCGAACATCA
>JBAVVF010000884.1:0-3173 GCA_049697155.1 Anaerolineales bacterium | reverse complement strand
CCCCATTGTCGTTCCACCAGCCTCGCTCCGCGACGATGTGGAACAGCCTGGCGCCAGTCTTCCCATCCCAGACCTGGATGACTCGATCCCGGCAGACCCCGGGCGTCGGAAAGGTGCATTCGCTGGTGAAAATATGGCTGGCATCCGGGCTCCAGACCACTTCATCGACACTGCCCATGGTGCCCGATAAGGTAAAGAGCTTTTCAGCCCTGGGCACATCCCACACGTCCACAGAGAGTTCCTCACCGTACGTCCAGATGCAGGTCTCATCGGCCTCCCACATGACAGCCTCATTGTCCAGGGAGAGCACCTGTTTGCCGGTTGCCTCATCCCGAACCGGAAGGATGTCCCTGCCGCCCACAGAAGTGCATCTGCGCTCGGCGTTCTCTTTTGCAGCCTGCTCATCGGTCAGATGGCCGGCGAGGTCCGGCAGCTCATGATTGTTTTTCACATCCCAGACCTGCACCGCGCCATGCGAGCTGCGAGTCAGGACGCGGCTGTCATCGGCGCTCCAGGCGGCGTCCATGACAAAGCCGGCCGGATTGAGAAGGGTCAGCAGACGAGTCCCTGTGGCAGTATCCCAAACCTGAGCCGATCCTTCATAACAATCAGGAGCGTTGGGGCCTTCGAAGTTATGCTGTATCTCATCGCACCCGGCGATCAGAATACGGCTGCCATCGCTGCTCAGTGCTGCCACATGGACCATACCTGCGTGACCCACGAAGGATTGCAGTTGTTGTCCGGTACCGGCATCCCACAGCCCAACCATACGGTCGGCATTGATTGTCACGATCTGGCGGCCATCCGCGCTCCAGAAGGCTCGCTCACCGCTCAGGGAAAACAGCTGCTTTTTGTTCGTTACATCCCAGACCTGACCGATGCCTTCCGGGCAGGCCGGGCTTTTTCTCGCTACTCCACGCGTGCACTCGGAGACCAGGATGCGGCTGCCATCCGCGCTCCAGGCAGACTCATAGATGCGGTCAACCGGGAGGGGGATGGTCAACAATGTATCTCCTGTTTTCACATCCGTCACTTTGAGCTCATTTGTCCAGATACCTGTCGGGAAAACCATGCTTTCGTCGAAGTTCCAAAGCACATTCCCCAGCCTGGTTCCACCGGAGAAGTCGAGTAACTCCTTACCTGTTTGTACATCCCATATTCGAGGTATGCCGGCGTCATTAATGTTCAAAACATGGTTTCCCCGGGAATTCCAGTGCGACTCCGAATTTTCTTTCCGGGAAAACGTGAGTACCAGCTTGCCGGTCTTCGCATTCCACACATCTGTCATACCAGCTTCCTGCGTCAGGATGTGGCTGCCATCCGCATTCCAATCCGCTCTCCAGACTTCGGATACATGCGGCAGGAAAAGCAATTGTTTACCCGTTGAGGCGCTCCATACTAGCGCGGAACCATCCCAGCATTTGCCCTCCGATTTTTGATAGCAGCCGGCCGTCACGATTTGTGAGCCGTCCGGGCTCCACACGGCCTGGTTGATGCTCGCATGGCTCTGCACAGCGAAGAGTTGTGCGCCCGTCTCGGCGTTCCACACAGCAAGTGAACCATCCTTGCCAGCAGTCAGAATTCGGCTCCCGTTCGGGCTTGGGCTTGCCAGGACGCTGTTGGCATGAAGTGTAAACAAGGGGCGGCCCACCTGAGGGATCATCTCCCTTAAGACACTAAATGCTTCGTAGGTTTCCGTGCTTCGACCGGATTCCACAGCCAGAAGCATGGCCAGCCGGTAGTTGTTGTCATTGAGTTGGTTGACGGATTGAGCTGCCAGCTGTCTGGAAAGAGCGATCTGTGCCTGTGCTTCGGCCCGGCTGCGCTCCGCCTCGGCGGTATTCTTTTCCCTGACTATCTGTGTATTGGCAGCCTGCGCAGTGCCAGCCTGTTCAGCCACACGCGTGCTTGCAGCTCGTGCCGTACCCGCCTGCTCAGCCTCGCGTGTGCTCAGCGCCTGGGCGGTCGCAGCCCTGTTTGTCGCCAGGGAACCCTGCCCCTGGGCATAGAGGCCGAGTACCAGCATGATAATTCCGGCAGCCACAGAAACGACGATGGCGGTTCTTCGCAGGCGTTCTTCGTGTTTCCTGCTCATCAGGATGTATTGCCGCTGCAGATCGGTGGGCTGGGGATCTTTCTGGATTCCGGCCCCGGCTAATTTTTCTTCCGCTTCCTGCAGCTCCTTGCCCCGCGAGAGCCGGCTGGCATCTCTTTTTTGTTCCCACTTGAGCGCCTTGACCTGTAATTCCGTGTGATATCTCAGCCAGTCGTAATCGGTGCGGATCGTCTTGCGGATCTCTCGAATCGCTTTCCCGAAATTATCCCGCTGAGACCGGCAGAAGATCCAGTTGCGTTTCGAGAGTTCGGGATGGATGTCCTGCAGATCGGTATCGCGGATCACGATAGGCAGCATCCGTTTGTTGTTGGCGAGCGCGTGCCCGATCTCCTTATTGCACATGTCAGAGATGACGGAATCCGGGCTGATCAGGAAGAGAAACGCATCCGCCTCTTCGATCCCCCGGTAGATCTCCTGCTCCCAGCGTTCGCCTTTGGCGATGCTCTTCCAGTCGATCCAGGTGTCCAGCTTGTTTTCCGCCAGCGCCGCGACGAGCTTGCCGGCCCGCTGTACGTCTTTTCGTGAGTAGGAAATGAAAATATGAGACATGTTATTTCCTCTCGTCATCAAATCTGCAGGAATTCAGCGCGGCGCGTGATTGCAGCGTTTGTCCGAAAGTGCTGCGTTGTTTGTCATTATTGAAGCGGGCAGGTTTTTCAGAGGTTGGCATGTTATCCCAATAGTTTGTTGTCTTGAGCCGGTAGAACTGTTCAAGCATACACCGAAAAGCCGCAATCGGGCAGGCTCCTGCTCTTCTCCCAACCTGCCTGCCTCGCATTGTCTACGCGCAGAACCGTATTCCTAAATATGGAATGTCAGGGGCACCGCGTTGCTGCCGTGGGAGGCTTGAAAAATCCTCTTCCCAACCTCACTTCTCACTTCTTACTTCTCACTTCTTACTTCTTACTTTCCCCCCAAACCATCATAACCACCATAAACCCCAGTGCATCCAACCAATGACCTTCTACCACCATAATAATGATGAACATCCAAAGACAACCGAAACGGTGGGGTTTAGAATGAACCCATGAAACCCTTCCAGCTTATCTTTGCCTAC
>JBAVVF010000883.1:0-5914 GCA_049697155.1 Anaerolineales bacterium | reverse complement strand
GAAGCCTTCCTGGGCCAGCAGTTCCTTGACAAACTCGAGGCGCTCCTCCATGCTCAAACCCTGAATCTGGCTGGAGTATTCACTTGCCAGATCTTCCGCGACCTGATTGAAAAGCTCGGTCACCAGCGGCCCCGGCATGGACTCTTTCATCTGCGCCAACAGACGCGTGGTCAGACGCAAATATTTCGTAGGGAATCTCTCCATCCCATCTTCGGTGAGCGAGTAGACCAGACGCGGACGTCCTACACCGTGACGCTCCTCCTCTGCCGCGATGAGACCTTCCATCTGGAGATTCGTCAAATGATGACGCACCGAGATGGGATTGATGCCCACCGCCTCAGCCAGATCATTGATCGTGATCTTCGGCTTACGGAGCAGGGTCTGCAGGATCTTGTCTTTCATGCTTTTCATGCAAAAGAGTATAACAGTCCCCTCACAGGTTGTCAATATACTAGATAATTATCATAAATATCCCTAAAGTGAAGCGTTTCACGAGTAAAATTGTAATATACTAGAATATTATCATAAATATTTGACTTTTCGACCCGAATCTGCTATAATACCGCCGATTAATCAAATACCGCCAAAAAAGCGTTTCTCAGGAGAAGGAATGTCACAAATCGAAATCAGGAATTTACATGTAAGCATCGAAGGGAAGGAAATCCTTAAAGGCGTCGATCTGACCGTCGAGCAGGGCAAAGTCCATGCCATTATGGGACCCAACGGGACGGGCAAATCCACGCTGGCTTATACATTGATGGGGCACCCAAGCTACACAGTCACCCAGGGCGAGGTCAGCTTCAGAGGGAAGAATATCCTTGAACTTGAGCCTGATGAGCGTTCCCGGCTCGGTATTTTTCTTGCTTTCCAGTATCCTGTCGCGATCCCTGGTGTGACGGTCGCAAACTTCCTCCGGACCGCCCTGAATGCCCGGCGCCGCGCCGTGAACCCCGAAGATAAGGGCATGCCGATTCCCGAGTTTCGAAAGCTGCTCAAGGAAAAGATGGCCCTGCTCAAGATGGATCAGGCCTTCGCAGGACGTTATCTGAACGAGGGATTTTCCGGCGGTGAGAAGAAGCGGGCCGAGATCCTGCAGATGGCCACCCTGGCTCCGGAGATCGCCATCCTGGACGAAACCGATTCGGGCCTCGACATCGACGCGCTGCGGATCGTGGCGGATGGCGTCAATGCCCTGATGAGCAGGGATATGGGCGTTCTGGTCATCACGCACTATCAACGCTTATTGAACTACATCAAGCCTGATTTTGTCCATGTCATGCTGGGCGGACGGATCGTCGAATCGGGCGGCCCCGACCTGGCTCTGCACCTCGAAGAGAAGGGCTACGAGTGGATTCGCGAACGATACGAGGAAACTCCCGCCTAATGATCTAAACGCAAAGGACACAAAGATTGGTCTTCTTAAACCTTAGTGTTTCTTCGTGTCCTTCGTGGTGAGTGAATTTGGAGATTGATATGTCAGACGATGCCAAAATCTTAGAAGATATCGGTGAATATAAGTATGGTTTCCACGATCCCGAGGATAAATACGCGTTCAAATCCGGAAAAGGTTTGAGCCGCGCAGTTGTGGAGAATATTTCCCGGATGAAGGGTGAGCCGGAGTGGATGCTCGAGTTCCGCTTGAAGGCGCTCGACCACTTCCTGAAGCGTCCCATGCCGAATTGGGGCCCCAGTCTCAAAGACCTCAACTTTGACGAGATTTACTTTTATGTCAAGCCCACAGAGAAAAGCGAAAAGTCCTGGGACGATGTCCCGGATGATATCAAGCGCACATTCGACAGACTGGGTGTGCCCGAAGCCGAACGCAAGTTCCTGGCTGGGCTTGGCGCGCAATATGAGTCCGAGATGGTCTATCACTCGATCCAGGAACATCTGGAAAAACAGGGTGTGATCTTTTTGTCCATCGAGGATGGTTTGAAGAAATATCCCGAGCTGTTCCGTGAATATTTCGGAACCGTCATCCCGATCGAAGATAACAAGTTCGCAGCCCTGAACAGCGCAGTCTGGTCGGGCGGATCCTTTGTCTACGTGCCGAAGAACGTGAAGGTGGACCTGCCTTTGCAGGCCTACTTCCGTTTGAACACGGCTAATCTCGGCCAATTCGAGCGCACGCTCATCATCGTGGAGGAGGGTGCCTCGGTGCATTACGTGGAGGGTTGTACCGCCCCCCAATATACAACCGACTCATTCCATTCCGGGGTGATCGAGATCATCGTGAAGAAGGGTGCCCGCTCGCGCTACTCGACCATCCAGAACTGGTCGACGAACGTATACAACCTGGTCACGCAGCGCGCCAAAGTCTTCGAGAACGCTTCGCACGAGTGGGTGGATGCGAACCTTGGCTCAAAAGTCACGATGAAGTACCCCTCCTGCTATCTCATGGAACCCGGGGCGCGCGGCGAGATGCTTTCCATGGCGTTCGCCGGTCCCGGTCAGACGCAGGACGCGGGCGGCAAGATGTATCACTTTGCCCCGAATACCACCAGCAAGGTTACCTCCAAGTCGATCAGCAAGGGCGGCGGGCGGGCCTCCTTCCGCGGTCTGCTGAAGGTCTACAAAGGCGCGAAGGGCGTCAAGTCCAATACGGTCTGCGACGCGCTGCTGCTCGACCCGCAGTCGCGCTCGGACACCTATCCCTACATCGAGATCGACGAGGACGATATCACCATCGGTCATGAGGCCTCGGTCAGCAAAGTCGGGGAGGAACAGCTCTTCTATCTCATGTCGCGCGGACTCAGCGAAGAGGAAGCGACCACGATGGTCGTCTCCGGCTTTATCGAGCCGCTCGTCAAGGAACTCCCCATGGAATATGCGGTTGAAATGAACCGCTTGATCCAATTACAAATGGAAGGATCAATCGGCTAATATGCAGGAAAAACCCAAAGTCGTTGTTTCAAGGACTCGCCGTGCAGAAGCCGCCGCAAAGGATTTTGCCTTTACCGAAGCGGACATCCGCGCGGCAGGCGGCTCCGTCACTTCCTACCGCGCCTCGGCCTGGAATGCCTTCAAACGGCTCTCTCTCCCCGATACGGCCCAGGAGGCCTGGCGCCGCACCGACATTCATGCCCTGCCCGTCGACAAATTCAAGCTGGCGATCGACGGGACAAAGGAATTTCCTCCCGTGCGCCCCGATCTGTTGAAGCCCTTGGTCGCCGACCAGCACGGCGGACAGATCGTCCTGACCCCAGGCGCGTCAAAAATCGATCTGGATGAAAAACTTGTCAAACAGGGCGTCGTCTTTACCGATTTGCTGACCGCCGAGCAAAAGCACCCGGATCTGCTCGCGAAGATGATTGGCAAGACCGTGAACGTCGAGGAAGGCAAGTTCGCGGCGTTGGCGGGGGCACTGGCACAGAACGGTATCGTGCTCTACGTTCCGAAAGGCGTGACTGTTGAGGAACCTCTGCATTCCGTGCTCTGGGGCCCCGGCGCGAACCTTGCGCACGTGTCGCATATCCTCGTCCTGGTGGATGAGGGTGCCTCGGTCACGTACGTCCACGAGGCGGCCTCGCCCGACGATATGGCGGCCAACTCGATGCACGCCGGGATCGTCGAAATCCAGGTCATGCAGGATGCCTCGCTGAAGTTCGTCGAGCTGCAGTCGTGGGGACGCCACGTCTGGAATTTCTCGCACGAACGTGTCCGCGTCGAACGCGGCGGCAACCTCGATTGGATCTTCGGCGCGATCGGGTCGCGCCTGACCAAGAACTTCTCCGAGCTGGACCTGGCCGGCGAAGGGTCCCAGGGCCGTATGTCCGGTTTTTACTTCACCGACGGCAGCCAGCACCTCGACCACGATACGCAGCAGAACCATCTTGCACCTCACACCACCAGCGACCTGTTGTTCAAGGGTGCGCTGAAGGGCAAGAGCCGCTCCGTGTGGCAGGGCATGATCTACGTGGCTCCGGGCGCGCAGAAAACCGATGGTTATCAGGCCAACCGCAATCTGGTCCTGAGCGAGGGCGCCCGGGCCGATTCCATTCCGGGTCTGGAGATCCTCGCCGACGATGTCCGCTGCACACATGGCGCGACGGTAGGCAAGCTGGAACAGGAACCCTTGTTTTACCTGAAGTCGCGCGGCATCCCGCAGGCCGAGGCGGAGAAAATCGTCGTCGAAGGCTTCTTCGACCCTATTTTCCAGCGCATTCCGTTTGAGGGTGTGCGGGAACGTTTCCAGGAATACATTGCCAGCAAAATGGCATGAAAACTATGTTGAAAAGATTTGAAAAAGAATTGAGAGCATTCATGAAAGCAAAAGCGAAGAAAACAAAAGTCCAGGCGAAACCGAAGAAAGCCGTTGAAGCAAAGGCCAGGACCAAGCCCGGCGCGAAAACGAAATTGCGCGCTGCCGAAAACGTGCGCGTGGTGAATCGGATTTCGCCGCCGCGTGTTCTGATCAAGAATAATGGTGACGATCGGAAGTCAAAAGGACCGCGTCTGCCGCAGTTCACCTATATGAAGGCGCCCGGACTGGCACATGATTTCCAGGTGGGCGACACGGTCGAGGTCTATTGCGACCACGAGAAGAGCAAGGAGCGTGTGCGCGGCTGGATTGGCGGCATTGTCGTGCAGGTCGATAATAAAATGGTCGCGGTGCAGTTCCGCTCGAACGTCTTCCTGACGGATGGCTGGATGGTCCCCGACCGTATTCTGTGGTACCCGCTCAACTCGGAACACATTCACCCCGTCCTGAAGAAGTCGGTCAAGAGAGAAAAAGCAATCCCGGATTATTAATTTGTATTAGGTACACAGGTAAACACGGAAACAAGTGTACCTGTGTATCTGTTTACTTTCCTATGCCCCTAAACGTCAACGAAATTCGCAAAGACTTTCCCATTTTCCAGCGTGAGACCCGCCCTGGCGTGCCGCTGGTCTATCTTGATTCCACGGCGACCTCCCAGAAGCCGCGGGTAGTCATCGAAGCGATGGATGACTTCTATCGCCGTTCGAACGCGAACATCCATCGCGGCGTTCACACGCTGGCCGAGGAAGCCACGGCCATGTACGAGCAGGCGCGGGTGCGGATCGGGAAGTTCATCAACGCGCTGTCTGCCCATCAGATTATCTACACCCGCAACACGACCGAATCGATCAATCTCGTTGCGTACTCGTGGGCGCGCGCCAACCTCAAATCCGGGGATCTGGTGATCCTGACCGAGATGGAGCATCACTCCAATCTCGTTCCATGGCATATGCTGCAGGCGGAGCGGGGCATCGCATTGGACTTCATCCCTGTGACGGGAGATGGCTTGCTGGACCTGGACGCGTACCGCTCGCTTCTGGCGCGCGGCCCGAAGCTGGTCGCGTTTACGCACATGTCCAACGTCCTGGGCACGATCAACCCCGCCGCCGAAATCATCCGCCTGGCTCACGAGGCCGGCGCGCTGACCCTCGTCGACGCGGCTCAATCTGTCCCGCATTTTGCCGTCGATGTGCAGGCCCTCGACGCGGATTTCCTGGCCTTTTCCGCACACAAAATGTGCGGGCCGACCGGGATCGGCATTCTCTACGGCAAAATGGCACTCCTGGAGTCCATGCCACCCTTCCTGGGCGGCGGAGACATGATCAAGGAAGTCCATCTGCGCTCCTTCCGCCCGAATAGCCTGCCGTACAAATTCGAAGCCGGTACTCCCGCCATTGCGGAGGCGGTGGGCTTCGGCGCCGCGGTGGATTACCTTTCCGATGTGGGGATGGATGCGATCGCCGCGCACGAGCATGAGATCACGGAGTATGCCCTCGAGCGGCTGGAAGAAGTCCCGGGTGTGAAAGTGTTCGGTCCCGGCGCGCAGCACAAGGGTGGTGTGACCGCCTTTACGCTGGATGGTGTCCACCCGCACGATGTGGCCCAGATCCTGGACAAGGACGGGATCGCCGTCCGGGCCGGTCACCATTGTGC
>JBAVVF010000882.1:0-4264 GCA_049697155.1 Anaerolineales bacterium | reverse complement strand
TAGCACAAATGAGAGCTGCGCCGAAGCAGGGCGGAGTACATCATTCAAAGTCAGACCGCGCACGGAGAGGGCGTCTGCGGTTGACAGCCCCGGGCGGCCAGATATAATCGATCTACACACCCTCATGCGCTGGTGCTGGAACTGGCAGACAGGCATGGTTGAGGGCCATGTGCAGAAAGGCGTGGAGGTTCAAGTCCTCTCCAGCGCACCACAGACTGAAAAAATCCCCGGATTTTGCCGGGGATTTTTGTTTTAGTTGTTCAGACCTGACAGGTTTTGCCAAGCATCCCCGAAATGAACCGAGGGAATAAAACCTGTCAGGTCTTTTAGGGAAGGATCAAACTGCAGCAGGTCACTGCCCCTTCGGCCTTTGCCAACTCGGAGACATCGACGGTCAGGATCTTATGACCTCGGTCGGCAAGCCTCGCGCACGTTTTCGGAAATGCGGCTGGAAAGATAATTGAGTCTCCCAGGGGCAGGCAATTCGCCGCAGATGGCTCGGATGGGTCAACTTCCACCAGATCGAAATTCCTGAAACGATTTGCATCCACCCAGTTCCTGTTGATCAGCAGGGTTCTGTCGTCCACGCGTGTGACCGCGCTCTTCAGATGCAGGCAGCCCCGTGTTTCCACGCCTGTGACGATATAGCCATATCCCTGGAGCAGGTTGTTTAGCTGCTTTATTGCTTCCTGGTTGCTTCGCGTGGATAGGCCAACGTAGATGTTCCTGCCGAGCACCAGCACATCGCCGCCATCGACCGTCGCCGGCGCGCGAACGTGGACCAGCTCGATGAGCGGGGATAAGGCCCGGACGATGGATTGGGCTTCGGGTTTGCGCGAATCGGCCCCGGGACGGGTGATGACCGCGACTTCCGGCAGAATAAAAGCGGTGTCCTCAACAAAAACCGAGTCGGGCAGATCCGGCTCGGCAGGGAGTTCGATGACGCCACATCCCAGCTGCTTGAGAGCATCCACGTAGGCATGATGCTGGGCGCGGGCGATATTCAGATCGATCGGCGTACGCTCGATGTGCGTGATCTCGCATTCGTCAAAGCGCGGGCTGACCGCGCGCGTGATTGCAGTGCTCATGGCAGGTCAGTTGCCGCCGGTGCGGTAACGATCGATTAATGCTTTCGTGCGCGGGTCCTTGGGGTTGCTGAAAAGTCCCTCCGGCTCCGAGTCTTCGATCATCGCCCCATCCGCCATGACGAGTACCCGATCTGCCACTTCGCGTGCAAATCCCATCTCATGGGTCACGACGAGCATGGTCATGCCATCCTTGGCGACCTTCTTCATCACGTTCAGCACTTCGCCGATCAGCTCCGGGTCAAGTGCGGAGGTGGGCTCGTCGAAGAGCATCACCTTTGGTTCCATGGTCAGGGCCCGTGCAATGGCAACGCGCTGTTTCTGCCCGCCGGAGAGACGATTCGGATACTCGTCCTTCTTGAATAACAGGCCGACGCTATCCAGGTTTTGTTCAGCCAGTTCAATTGCCTGGGCGCGATCCATGCCTTTGACTGTGACAGGACCTTCGATTACATTCTCCAGGACGGTAAAATGCGGGAAGAGATTAAACTCCTGAAAGACCATGCCTGTTTTCAGACGCACGTCATGAACGAGTTTACGATGTTCCCTTCCTTTGATACCGGCTTCTACTTTCAAGCCATCCACTTCGATCGTGCCAAACGAAGGCTCTTCCAGAAAGTTGATGCAACGCAGCAGGGTGCTCTTGCCAGAACCGCTGCGGCCGATGATGCAGACGACTTCCCGGGGAGCCACGTCCACCGAGATCTGTTTAAGGACATGCAAACGCCCAAAGTACTTATCGAGGTTGGATATCCGTATGATCGGTGTCATCTCAGCGGTCTCCTCTGGAAAGGCGGGTTTCAATCATATTTTGAATGTAGGAGAGCGCCAGGGTGATCAGCCAATAGAAGATGGCTGCCATAATGAGAGCCTCGAGATTGTGGAATTGGGCGCGTCCGACCCGGGTGGCCCGCCACATGATCTCATGCACAAATCCCGTTGCGGAGACAAGCGCCGAGTCCTTGGTCATTGCGATGAAATCATTGCCGATCGGGGGGATGGCGAAGCGCAGGGCCTGCGGCAAAACGATCCGCTGCATGGTCTGGCGCGGCGTCATGCCGATGGCCATGGCGGCTTCCCGCTGACCTTTGCCGACCGACGCCAGGCCTGCGCGGAAAATCTCGCTCATATAAGCACCGTAGTTGAGTCCCAGTGCAAATACGCCGGCCCACAGTCCGGTCAGGATAATGCCAAGCTGGGGCAGGGCCAGAAAGAAGAAAAAGATCTGCAGGTAGAGCGGGGTTCCACGAATCAGGGAAACATAAAATGTGCTCAGTGCATAAACTGGCGGGATCGTGGAGAGACGTCCCAGGGCCGCGAACAGTGCCAAAGCGATCGCCAATGTGATTGAGAGTCCCGAGACCAGAAACGTTTGACCGATCCCTTTGGCAATAAAAGACATGTTGTTTTGAATGAATTCATAATCCAGAGAGATCGTTTTGATGCCCAGGAAATTTTGTCCGCTAAACAAATAAACAAGAATCAATAATAGAATACCCCATGATAGACCAACATTCGTGCGAAAATGGCGTGCCTGACGCTGTTGTGCCTCGTAAAGCAATTCGGCTTGCGATAGTTGCTCAGTTGTTTCGCGGGCAATTGTAGATTCGCTCATGAGGTGTGCCTTAAATACGGAATAGGGAAATGCATGGAAGCGGATTTTCCCGCTTCCATGCGAATGTTCAAAGCAGCCTTATTTTGGGGACTGGGTCAGGTCTGCGCCGAACCACTTGATCGAAATCTCGGACAGTCGACCGTCGTCGTGCATGGCGGTGAAGAGTTTGTCCACCTCGGCGCGCAGCGTGTCGGTGGGGAGGGTGGACGATTTGTCGAATGCAGCCGCCAGATCCTCGGAGTAAACCGCTTCCCCGAGTTTCACAACGGGGAAACCTGCGGCGATATTGGCATCCACAACTGTTCCTGAAGTCACATAGCCGATGAAGTCCTCGCGGCCCGCGGCAATGGCCTGGGCACATTCCTGGTCGGTCTCGAGAGGCACGACAGTGACACTGGGAGCCTCGGCATAAATGGACGATTCAGGCAGTCCAAGGCCTTCGATATCATTGTTCAGCCACTGATCGTAGGTAGTGGAGGCGCCTACACAGAGGGACTGACCCTCCAGCTGGGACAGCTCGGTGATTCCCGAGTCGGCTCGGACTGCAACAACTGCAGGAGTGTAATAATAGGGAACGCTGAAATCAAGGATCGCCTGGCGGGCCTTGGTAATCGTCATCGAGCCAACGCTGAGGTCCCATTTGTTCGCCCAGTTGCCGGCCGTGATCGCGTCCCAGGATGGGGTGGCGAAACAGGTCTCAACACCGAGGGAATCGCCAATCGCTTTGGCCACGTCCACATCGAAGCCCTGCATTTCGGCAGTGGTCAGGGCATCCGACGGGCATTTGGTATCCGAGGGGCGCTGGGCCTCTGTGTTAAGGAATGACTGAGGTTCGTAATTCGGGTCGGTCGAAACCAGGATATATCCCCGCTGCTTGATCGCGTCCAGCAGATTGTCTGCTTGAGCGCCGCCGGTTCCACAGGCGGCAAGGACCAGGGAAGCCAGGATAGCTACGACCAGTACGTTATACAGCTTCTTCATTAGAAATCTCCTCCAAATCTTTGTGTGAAAGTAGTTTTGTCTTGCAGTCATGCACAGAGCAAAGTATCGGCGTCAGGACACCTCCTCTCACAAAAGCATACCCTGTTAAGGATAGACTATTTTGAACAATTATGCAAGAGAATCGGGAAATTCATTATCTGTCAGGCGGATTGTATATCTGGCATGAATTGTTATGTGTCGGTGCCCCGACAATTTAAAGAGTAACACTTCCCTTTGAGGATAGTTGCCATTTTGAAATGGTAAAATAGACTCATCAATTCTTCAGGAGGCTTTTGCATGGCTGCGATTTTTCCAAGTGAAGAGTGGCTGCAGGGGTTGGAGAGAAAAATCAACTCTGATGAGCACTATCACGAGATCGCGAAAAATTGGGAAGGCGACCTGCTGTTTTTCGTGGAACCCGAAGGCAGCCTGAAGGAGCGCCTTACATTTTATTTGGATCTCTGGCATGGCCGCTGCCGCAAGATCGAGTACCGACCGGCGCCCGAAGCCCATCCCAACCCGGCCTTTACCCTCAGCGCTTCCTATAAGGATATTACTGCCATCCTGCTGGGCAAACTCAACC
>JBAVVF010000881.1:0-5750 GCA_049697155.1 Anaerolineales bacterium | reverse complement strand
CCGAAGCCAAAGCCGACCCTGCCGACACGTCCTACCTGCCGCGTCCCGAGTGGTATTTCCTGTTCCTCTTCAAATTTCTCACGCTCTACGGGCAGATTCCCATCATCGGCAGGATCGAATGGCTGGCGGCGGTACTGATTCCGGGGGTCGGTATCGCTCTCCTGACCCTTCTCCCGCTGCTGGATAAATCCCCCTACCGGCATTATTCGCGCCGGGTCTTTGCCCTGACCTTCATGGGCATAGTCGTTCTCGACATCATTCTCCTGACCGTGATGGCGAGCCTGCCTGTTGCACCGAATGCAGATGAACTGGCCGCCTCGACGACCCTGCAGGCCATCGGCGGATTGTGGATCCCTGCCGCCGTATTGGCGCTTCTGGCCGGGATTTACCTCTTCAAACGCGATGTCTATCATGTCTCGACCCGCCGCAGTCTCCCGATCTGGTTAACCGTGGCCGGCTCTCTTGCGATGGTGGCGATGACGGTCGTCATCAGCGCGCGGGCGGCAGCCTATCCGGAGCCGGAGGAAGTCGCGGTCGCCTCGACATTGCCCGATCAGATCTTCGCGGGACAGGATCTGTACTCCCTGCACTGCGTGGAATGTCACGGCGACGATGGCTCCGTGGCTGTGATCGAGGGCGTGGAAGGGCTCGAAGGCGAGGAGATCACGCCGATCAACAGCCGCGACGTGCTGTACACGATCACCGATTCCGCCATGTACGAGGTCATCGCCTATGGACGGCCGAATGCCGGCATGACGCCGTTCGGCAAGACCTACGGCGGTGAGCTTTCGCGGAGTGAGATCGATCATATCGTCACGTTCATGCGCTACATGTGGGACGATCGTTTCGAACCTCCAGCGGAAGTGTTGAAGCCTTTGATTCCGCCCCTGGCCGAAGGGGAAGTACCCTCGTATGAAGTCCATATCGCCCCGATTGCGAAGCGCTACTGTATTTCGTGTCACCGTGAGGGCAAAGAGAGCAACAATTATTTCATGACCTCCTACGAGGAAATACTGACCAGCGGTGATCACGCCGAGGACAATATCATCCCCGGCGATGAGAACAGCTATCTCCTGCAGGTGATCCAGGACATGCCCATTATGGACCCCGAGAACCCGGATGAGGAATTGATCGGTGTCATGCCGCCCAAGGGACATCTCAAGCCGAACGAGCTGGAGGCCTTCATCCGCTGGATCATGAACGGCATGCCGAAGACAGCGGAAGATGCTGCAAAGTTGTTCGTTGCTCCCACGCCTGAGCCAGTCGCAACACCGACGCCATAAGCTGATTTGCAGCAAGCATAATAAGAATCAAAAAGTCGGGATGTAAAAGTCCCGGCTTTTGTTTACAGTAAATCAGCTGATACCCGTGATTGTAGGGGGTGGAATGTCCTCTTCAGGGCTATGTTTGGCAGCCTTTTTTTCTTCTCCAGGCAATCGGCGTACCGGACGACCGAGCCATCGAAATAACATGACCAGGCCGATCACCAGGGCAATGACAGCCAGGGTTTGCATAGTTACTCCTTGATCTCTCAGACTCGATTCTAATACAAACCCCTCTCTCGTTTATGAAAGAGGGGCTTACTAATTACCCAAAGCTAACAGCTGGAAGCTAAAAGCTGTTAGCTCATATGCTTAATGATCGCATCCCCAAATTCGGAACACTTCACTTCGATGGCGTTATCCATCAAACGAGCGAAGTCATACGTGACCGTCTTGGCTGCGACTGCACCTTCCATGCCCTTGACGATCATGTCCGCGACCTCGGTCCAGCCCATGTAGCGGAACATCATCTCGCCAGAGAGGATGACCGAGCCGGGGTTGACCTTGTCCAGGTCGGCGTACTTCGGTGCGGTGCCGTGCGTCGCCTCGAAGATGGCGTGGCCGCTCACGTAGTTGATGTTGGCGCCCGGGGCGATGCCGATCCCGCCGACCTGCGCGGCCAGCGCGTCGGAGAGGTAGTCGCCGTTCAGGTTCAGGGTGGCGATCACGTCGTAGTCGCGCGGGCGGATGAGGGTGAACTGCAAGCTGACGTCGGCGATCGAGTCCTTGATCAGCAGCATCTTCTTCCACTTGCCTTCGCCGTGGGTCGGCCACAGCTTCAGGGCCTCTTCCACTTCTGCTTTGATATCGCCCTGCTGGGCAGGTGACATCATCTCAAAGCCCGGGTCGATCATGCGGGCGTTCTCTTCCACAGACAGGTTTGGATTCTTTTCCCGGTTTCCCAGGATCCAGCTCTCGCGCTCGGTCACGATCTGGTCCCGGAACTCACGTTTGGCAACCGTGTAGCCCCAATCCTTGAAGGCGCCTTCCGTGAACTTCATAATATTGCCCTTGTGGACGAAGTTTACGCTCTTGCGTTTATTCTGCAGAGCCCATGCGATCGCGGCCCGTACGAGTCGTTCGGTGCCTTCCACGGAGACAGGCTTGATGCCGATCGCCGCCGTATCGGGGAAGCGCATCTTGGCATATTCCTTGGGAAAGGCTTCCTGGAACATATCCTTGAATTTCTGGTTCTCTTCGGTGCCATACTGGAATTCGATACCGGTATAAATATCCTCCGTGTTCTCACGGAAGATGACCATGTCGACGTACTCAGGGTGCTTCACAGGCGAAGGCACACCGGTGTAGTAGCGCACCGGACGCTGACAGACATACAGGTCCAGGAGCTTGCGCAGGGCAACGTTCAGAGAGCGGATGCCGCCTCCGATTGGAGTCGTGAGCGGGCCCTTGATCCCCACCAGGAATTCCTTGAAGGCTTCGGTCGTTTCATCCGGCAGCCAGTTCTGGAACAATTTGAATGCTTTTTCCCCGGCGTAGACTTCCATCCAGTGGATCCTGCGTTTGCCGCCGTAGGCTTTCTCCACGGCCGCATCGAACACACGCACCGAGGCGCGCCAGATGTCGCGGCCGGTGCCGTCGCCTTCGATAAACGGAATGATCGGCTGATCGGGAACCTGCAACTTTCCATCCCTGGTGAAGATCTTCTCTCCACCTTCGGGAACTTTGACATTTGTGTAAGCCATGGATGCCTCCTCGCGAAGTTGATAGGAGGATTATAACTTTGTATATTGGATATTTCGAGTGATGATTGTCATGACAAAACTTACTCCCCAATGTATTCCCCCGGGGCAGAAAATAAAGGAAAGACTCAACCGCTTTCCTGCGGATGGCAACTTATTCACAGCAAACCAAATTTTCCCCGCTTGTTCAGATCTGCGAGCAGCGTTACTTCGACTTGTCTTCCAGTTGATCGAACTCGTGTTGCCTGCCGTTGATCCACATGACGAAGATGGCCGCGAAGGCTGTGATGATGAGGGAGAGAATGGTGTTCATAACGTTAAGTCCGCTGTGTAAGAGTGATATCCGCTTCGATGTCGATGAACGATCCTGTCTCAGTAAAAGGGGTGAGGTTTGAGTGTTCATGACATTAGTATAATCTCAAAACGTTAACAACCCAAGAAGAAGAAGTTAACATTTTTGACATCTTTTGTCATAATTAATATGTGACTTTCGGATTTGGCCTGCCCGCCAAAGTGATTCCTTGACAGAATCCCCTGCCTGCATATAATCAGCCCCAATATGTCTATACCGCTGCAAGAAAAGGATCGTTTCTACAGACCACCATTTGCCCCAAAATTAATGTTTTGATATTCGAGAGCCGCCAAAAGCGACTCTCTTTTTTTGTCGCCTGCTGCCCGACTGCCCTCGGATTTGACTCAGGAAACGGATACATGATCAGACTCCCCGGTTTAATTGACTCGCATGTTCACCTGCGCGAACCCGGCGCCACCCACAAGGAAGACTGGGATTCCGGCACCTCGGCCGCGCTGGCCGGGGGATTTACCCTGGTGCTGGCCATGCCCAATACCCGGCCTCCCATCTTCGATGCCGAAACGCTCGATCTGGCGTTGACGGCCGCGCGGCAGAAGGCCCGCTGCGACTATGCCCAGTACCTCGGCGCGGGTCCGGACAACGCGCAAGTCGCGGCCTGCCTCGCCGACCGGGCCGCGGCCCTCAAAATGTACCTCGACATGACCTTCGGCCAGCTCCGCCTCGACGACATGAGCCTCTGGATACCGCATTTCGAAAAGTATCCAAAACAGTTTCCCATCGTTACACACAGTGAAAGCCGGTCGATGGCGGCCGCGATCCTGTTCGCGGCCATCTATGACCGTCCCGTCCACATCGCACATATTTCGCTGAAGGAGGAGGTCACACTGATTAAGGTTGCCAAAGAAAAGGGAATCAAAGTAACCTGCGAGGTTTGCCCGCATCATCTATTCCTCACCGAGGGCGGCCTTCCCCTATCCCCTGACCCCTCTTCCCCTGAGGGGGTAAGGGATAAGGGCAGCGGGGGACGCGTCGAGGTAAGACCGCGGCTCGCCACGAAGGAAGATGTCGACGCGTTGTGGCAAAACCTGGATGTCATCGATTGTTTCGCCACCGACCACGCGCCGCACACCCTGGAGGAAAAAGACTCGGAGGACCCTCCGCCGGGTTTTCCCGGATTGGAAACGGCCCTGCCGCTGCTTCTCACCGCAGTCCACGCTGGACGATTGACCAAGGACGATCTTGTCACAAGGATGTACACCAACCCCAAAAGGATATTCAACCTCCCGGACCAGCCCGAAACCTGGATCGAAGTGGATGAGAAAGCCGAGTATGAGATCCGGGCCGACGAGCAGTTCACCCGCTGCGGCTGGACTCCCTTCGAAGGCTGGAAGGTCAGGGGCCGGGTGAGAAAGGTCGTCCTGCGCGGCAGAACGGCATTTGAGGACAGAAGGGTTTTGGTCGAACCGGGTTATGGAAAGAATATAAGAAGGAAGGAAAAATGAAGGACTTTACTGATGTAAAGCTTGAAATCTTTATCCCGCAGGAATATTCGTTGAAGCTTCGGGACGAGCTGGCAAAGATTGGCGTTGGACGGGTCGGAAATTACGATCATTGCGTCGCGATTTCCCCCGTCCAGGGATACTATCGGCCGTTCCCGGGCGCCGACCCGTTCGAGGGGCAGGTCGGCAAGATCAGCGAAATGGCCGAGCACAAGCTCGAGGTCAATTGCGAGCGGGGACTCGTCAACCAGGCCATGAAAGTGATCCGCAGCGTTCATCCCTACGAGGAGCCGCTGGTCAATGTCATCCCGCTTGCCAATCATCTCTTCGAGATGAAACGTATGTCCGGGGAATGACCACGGACACATGCCCGACATCCATTGCCGGCGTAAGGATAAGTAAAACCGTCGAAACGGAACCAGCCTCACCCGGCGCGCCCGTCGAGCCGCGCAAATTTGAGGCAGAGAAAATGTGATCGAACGGGACGCGCTCTCAGCCGGCAGCCAGAGTCCCGATCAGGGAACTACAAAACTATCTAACTATGAGACTGGAGAACTAACTATGCCCACCAACCACACAAGCCCCTACCTGCCCTTTGGCGATCAGCGCACCGCGCCCTGGTATGGGAAGGACATCATTTCCGTCAGGCAGTTCACCCGCGCCGACCTGGAGTACGTCTTCGGGGTGGCCCACGAGATGCGCGGCATGGTCGAGCGGGTCGGGACGTTCGACCTCTTGAAAGGCAAGATCCTGGCGAACCTGTTCTACGAGCCTTCGACACGTACCTCGTCATCGTTCACCGCCGCGATGGAACGGCTGGGCGGCTCGGTCATCCCGATCAACGAGGTCAAATACTCATCCGTCTCGAAGGGCGAAAGCCTGGCAGACACGGTGCGCACCCTGGAATGCTATGCGG
>JBAVVF010000880.1:0-4891 GCA_049697155.1 Anaerolineales bacterium | reverse complement strand
GGATGTTTTATTAACTGATGAGTACTTTCACCACAGAGAGCACGGAGTCCACAGAGATTTTTAAAAGGTCTTCTCCGTGTTCTCTGTGGGCTCAGTGGTGAGACTGCGTAACGTGAATTATTAAGTGCAATTCTATTTCGCCACCCTCAGCATCACGCCATTTTGGGAGGGGTCGTACAAAAGAAGCCCCTCGTCCGTTTGGTTGGTGTGAATCCCGGCCTGGTCCACGCGGGCCACGACCTCCTCGAAAGCCTGTTGATCGGGGAACTCCACTGTAAAATGCCGCAGACCTACGGCATTCGCGGGCGGGGGCGGCGCGCCTTCGCCCTGCCAGGTGTTCAAGCCGATGTGATGGTGATACCCGCCGGCCGAGACGAACGCCATGCGGAAGGCTTTCGCCACACCCATCACGTCGAAGCCGAGCACGCCGTGATAAAAGTCCACGGCCTCGTCGATATCTCGGACATGCAGGTGGATGTGTCCGACCCGCGTTTCGGGCGGGATAGGCACGTCGAGACGGTCGTCTTCCTTTAAATGCCTCAGCAGCGCCTGCATGTCGAGCGGCTCGCGCCCGTCGCTCAGGGAGCCGTCGGCCCGCCGCGTGACATACTCGCCGTTTGCCAGGGTCCAGGTGCCGTCTTCGGGAGATTCGGCGTACAGCTCGATGCCGTTGCCCTCCGGATCGTCGAGATAAGTGGTCTTGGTCATGATGTGATCGGTGGGATAGTTCGGATATTTCTGGGCAATCAAGCGCGCCAGCGCCCGGGCCAGCTCGCGCCGGTCGGGGAACAACACCGCGAAGTGATACAAGCCGGTGACCCGGCCATACCTTTTCAAATTGGGTTCTTCCGCTAAGTGCAGCAGGTCCGCTCCGCCCGC
Organism: Anaerolineales bacterium; assembly: GCA_049697155.1. Lineage (GTDB taxonomy): Bacteria > Chloroflexota > Anaerolineae > Anaerolineales > Villigracilaceae > Defluviilinea. The sequence goes on along the minus strand of JBAVVF010000880.1, from coordinate 4,012 downwards.
CCCCAGCCCGGCCCGATTCCCCTCGCGCCAGTGCAGCTGAAAACCAAGCGCCTGCTGGTAGAACGCCAGCTGAGTCTCCAGGTCAGCGACCCGCAGAGAGACGGTTCCAATCCGGGTCGCGGGGTGGATGGAAAATCCGGTTTTATCTGCCAGGTGTGTTTGATTCATTTCTCTTCTCTTTTCTAAGATTTCCAGGATTTGTAAGCAGTAGACTACACGTGCCGGTGTTTACTTCCTTCACCGGATACAACTGCAAATGATTGGTTTTTCTTCTGATTTGACAGGGGAGGGTTCTCGGTTATAATTCAGCCACTGAATTTTGAACCATGGAATCCGCAAACGAAGAACTCCGCGAGCTGACCCTCCTCGAAAACATCGAGAACGATCCTGATGTAAACCAGTCGACGCTGGCCACGCAGCTGGGTGTGGCCGTCGGGACGGTCAACTGGCATCTCAAGCGCCTGATCGCCAAAGGCTATGTCAAGGTCAAGCGGGCCGAACGCAAGAAGCTGCGTTACATCATCACGCCCGAAGGGATTGCCCTGCGGGCCCGCCTGGCCGTCGACTACGTCGAGCGGTCATTTTCCCTGTATCGCAAGACCCGTCAACGGGTGAATGAATATCTGGCCCAAGTCAAAAAGGCCGGCTACGACCGCGTGCAAATCATCGGGAAGGGTGACGTGGCCGATATCTGCCGCCTGACCTGTCTGGAGCACAGCATCAGTGTGGTCAGCGACGAGGGCGCGCCCGTCCTGCAGGTCGAGGGGCTCAAAGTCATCTTACGGATGGAGGCAAAACCATGAGCAATCGCCATGTGCTGATCACGGGGGGCGCGGGATACATCGGCTCTCTCCTGACCTCAGAACTGCTGCGCGCCAACTGCCGCGTCACCGTCCTCGACTCGCTGCTCTTCGGCGGAGAATCGCTGGTTTCATTTTTGCACCATCCCAACTTCCACTTTGTCAAAGCGGATGTGACCGAGGCGCGGGCCGTCAAGGACGCGCTCAAGAATGACTGGCCCAAACCCGACGCGGTGGTCCATCTGGCCGCGATCGTCGGGTTCCCGGCCTGCCAGGCCGTCGGAAAGCAGGTGGCCTGGCGGTTCAACGTCGAAGCGACGAAGACGGTCTTCGAGCAGGCCTGTGACCTGGGCGTGGAGCGATTCGTCTTCGCCTCCACCTACAGCAACTATGGGCTGTCGCAGGAAGGCCGGCTGGTCACCGAAGAGTCGCCGTTGATCCCGCAGTCGCTGTATGCCGAGACGAAGATCGCGGCCGAGGAGTTTTTGCTGGCTCAAAAGGAGTCGGCCTGCGCGCCCCTGATCTTCCGCCTGGCGACGCTCTATGGGGTTTCGCCCCGGACACGGTTCGACCTGATCATCAATCAATTCGTGCTGGAAGCCTTCACCCGCCGCGAGCTGATCATCTACCAGCGGGCCTACTCGCGCTCCTTCGTGCACGTGCTCGATACGGTCCGCGGGATGATGCTGGGGCTGGATGCGCCGGAATCCAAAGTGCGCGGCCAGATCTTTAACCTCGGCACCGAAAAGGGCAATTACACGAAGGATGAGATCGTGAAACTGATCCTGCGGCGGATCCCCGAGTCTGCGGTGGAATACAAGGACCTGACCTTCGGCGGGGATATGCGCGACATCACGGTCTCGTTTGCAAAGATCAGGCAAGAGCTTGGCTTTGACATCACGCTCGACGTGGATGATGGCATCCGCGAGCTTCTGTTCGCGCTGCGGGACGGGATGATCCGCGATCCGTATCACGAAAAGTATCGCAATGCCCGCTTCCTGGTGGCGTAGAAAGATTCCTGATGTTTGATTCTGCACTGCTCCTGCCTGCCCATGGACATGCGCCGCACCTGATCGGGACAAGGCTGCTGCGCAAGCTGGCAGCCAATATCTGTATCCCCGAGTACTACGGGAAAGATCAGCGCGAGATCCTCCGGGATGAGTTCCCCGGCGAGACCGGCAGGATCTTTCTGTCGGAGAGTATGGGGGCGCTTCTGCAGCCGCTGCTGCTCGGCAGGCAAAATTCATCCCAAGGCAAATCTTCTGCCAGGATCGATCTATATGCATCCCAGGTGCGCGAGCATTTCGAAAGCATAAATTTGTCGCTGGGGCAAATGCTCGAGAGCGGCATCGAAGCCGTCTCGCTGGACGGCGTCCGGAGGAAATTCTCGCGATTCGACTTCGCGCTCAACACCGGGCTGCCCGTCTATTCGCCTGTCAAACCCGTTTACTATGCGTTCGTCAGTCGGATGTCACAGATCTATGAGTTCTCTCCTTACCAGAGCCCGGGCGTGTCGTTCCTGAAGGAAACATGGCAGGGGATCGAGGCTTCATTCGACCACATGTTCATTCCGAGGCTGCACTCGCTGTACGAATGCAAGGATTTCGACTCAACCGGCATCACCTTGACGCCGCCCTTTGCACACCCCGTCCCGGTCAATCAGGATGACTCTTCCCGGATTCTCCAAGGCTCCACCCTGGTCATCGTGAGTGGAACCGGTATGGACCTGGGCAAACTCATCGACATCGTGAAGGCTTCGCCTGGCCGTCCATGGGTGACCTTACCGGAGTCGCCTGAAGCCCTCGAAGAGGATCTTGCGACCCGGGTATCGCCCCGGTCCTGGGGCAATCCCCAGGTTGTTGCGGTGCTTGCCCGAAGCGGCCTGGGCAGCATCTGGCAGGCGGTCCTCAATGAAAAGCCGATCGGGGTTGTTATGCCCGTGGCTGAGGATGATCCCGAGGTCTACCACAATGCTCAGATGGTCGAAAAGGCCAAGATCGGGAAGATCCTCACCGACAGGATCGATCCGCTGATCGAGGCTCTGCCTGAGTATTTGTCCGGCATTCAGAGGCAATTGCAGCTGGAAGTTGAAAACTTTGGCACGACCGACGGCATCGAATATACCGCCGCCAGGTTGAAGCGGCGATTAGAGGCAAGCATTGCAGAACAGAAATGATTTGAGTTCACCATTCTGCCCGGGAGGCTTAAAATGCCGACAAAAAAGAAAACAGATCCTTCGCAGTCACCCCTCACTCCTGAAGAACAGCTGGATTTCATCAAGATTGTCTACAGGGATGTTTGCGAGACTTCCCGTTATTACGATTCGCATATCTGGCAGATCCCAAGTGTGACCATCGCGGTCAATGCCTTTCTGATCGGTCAGGCATTTTCGGATGGTTTAAGCGGTGCGACCTGGGTCAGGGGACTGGTGGTGTTCAGCGCTTCCTTCTTTACCCTTGTTCTCCTGGTCGCCCTCATCAAGCACCGCCTGCACAAGAGCGCCCAGGATGAGAACATCAAGAAAATCGAAAGATATATGAATCTGCCGCCCGAGCTCCATCACCGCTACAACTTTTCTTCGGAGCTTGAAAAGGTGGAGCCGCATCCGAACTTTTTCGAAAGAAGACTGGCCCCTACGCGAGCACACACCTGGCTCACGTCTGTCATGGGAGTTACTCTCTTCGCTGACATCGTGATCCTGGCCGGGATCATTTTCAGGCTGTGGTAGCCTGCCGCGCGACCACCTGTCCCCGGCAAACCGGCAGTCTCACCCGAACCAATTCCCATGTTTCCGCAGACACGGATGTGGATTTCCTAATGCATCGCAGGCTTCAACAAAGGAGTGAAAACTGATGAACAATTTTTGGCCCGACAAGCGTGTAATCGTGACCGGTGGAGCAGGTTTCCTCGGTTCGTACGTGCTCGAAAAGCTGAAGCAGCGCGGCGCAGCCGACATCTTTGTTCCACGTATCGAGGATTACAACCTTGTCGACCCGAATGAGATCCGGCGCTTATATGCGGAGACGCTGAAAGACGTCGATCCAAAGAATGTGGTCATTATTCATCTGGCTGCCAACGTGGGCGGCATCGGTGCCAACATGGAGCATCCCGCCGAATTCTTCTACGACAATCTGATGATGGGCGTGGAGCTGATGCACCAGGCCTGCCAAAACGGGGTGGGAAAATTCGTCGCCATCGGGACGGTATGCGCC
>JBAVVF010000879.1:0-2774 GCA_049697155.1 Anaerolineales bacterium | reverse complement strand
GGGTAGTGGATTTTTGTGGAGTATCCTCACCGCGAGCTTTAAAAAACATGGCTGATCTTATTCGCACCGCACCACTTCGTCTGCGTCCCAGCGAGTATCGTTCCATTCTCTGGATGGGCGATCTCATCATGGCAATCATCTCGGTCTTTGCTGCGCTCTACGCCTGGGGACAGTACAACCTTACCGTCAGCATTCCCCGGTTGGCTGCGCAACTTGTTGAGACGAGAGGCTGGTCTTTCAACCGGGCCTGGCAGGAAGCTTCCAGACAACTGGATATCCAGGTACCGTTCTGGTTCTACCTTCTGCCCGTCATCTGGCTGCTGCTACTGGTTGAATTATATGAACCTCATGTGGCCGGCAGCGGACGAAGAACGATGCGAGGGATTGCCCTGGCCGCCTTTATTGGACTCCTGGGTTACTCTCTCGTTTTTATCCTGCAGCAAAATACAAATCTGCCGCGCGTTGGGGTGGGCGCCTTCCTGCTTTTTGCTTCGATCCTGACCCTGCTCTGGCGCGTGCTCTTCATTCGCATCTACAAATCGACGGGCCAGCGGCGGCGGATTTTGCTCATTGGCGCGGGCAAGGCCGGACAGACACTGGCTGAGATCTATCGTTCGCTGAGCACGCAGTCCTTCAATCTCGTTGGTTATATCGATGACGATAAAAGGAAGGTCGGAAAGACAATCTGTGGTCTGCGCGTCGTTGGGACCAGCGCGCATATGCTGGACCTCATCGATGTCTATCACGTTTCGGATATCGTCATCGCCATCAATGGGGAAATCCAGGGCACAACCTTTCAAACCATTCTGGATGCCCAGGAGAAGGGTGTGGAAGTGACGCGCATGCCCATTTTGTATGAGGAAATGACAGGGCGCGTGCCTGTCCACCATCTGGAATCCGATTGGATCATTCGCTCGTTTGTGGATGGATTGCATGTCAGCGGTTCTTATGAGCTGATCAAGCGTTTGCTCGATATTTTGGGTGGGTTGGTTGGTATCCTGATCTTCGCAATCTCATATCCATTTCTGGCCCTGGCGGTTTACGTCGATAGCGGCCGGCCGATCTTCTATTCACAGCCTCGTCTGGGGCGGGGCGGCCTATTGTTCAACATCTTTAAGTACCGTACCATGCGGCAGGATGCCGAGGCGGACGGCGAGGCCCGCCTGGCGCTGGAAAATGATCCGCGCGTGACGCGGGTGGGCAGCTTCATGCGCAGGATGCGTCTCGATGAACTGCCCCAGTTTTGGAATGTCCTGCGCGGCGAAATGAGCCTTGTGGGGCCGCGCGCCGAACGTCCCGAGCTGGTGGCGGAATTTCAAAAGCAGATCCCCTTTTACCGGGCGCGTTTACTGGTCAAACCCGGCTTGTCCGGCTGGGCGCAGATCAACTATGGATATGTGGCCAGCGTCACGGAGACTGCTGTCAAAATCGAGTATGATCTTTACTACATCAAGCACCGGACATTGGGAATGGATTTCCAGATCATGCTCCGGACCATCGGCACAGCATTAAGAGGTACAGGGAGATAGCATGAAATATCTTGTCACGGGCGGCGCCGGATTTATTGGGTCGCATCTCGTTCAGACTTTGCTCGAGCAGGGCCAATCTGTTCGGGTGCTGGATAATTTCAGCACCGGCCAGCGCGAGAATGTCGAGGAATTGGCGCGTCGATTTGACGCAAGCCGCCTGGAAGTGCGCGAAGGCGATGTCCGGGATGCCGCCTGTGTGGCCGAGGCGGTGCGCGGCGTCGATGTCGTTTTCCACGAAGCGGCCTTTGTCTCCGTCCCGCAATCGATGCAGGAGCCCCAGGCCTGTTTCGATGTCAATATCACGGGCACCTCGCTTTTGTTCGAGGCGGCCCGCCGGGCCGGTGTCAGACGGGCGGTGGTCGCTTCGAGCGCGGCCGTTTACGGGGAGTCGCAGGCGCTGCCGCTCGTCGAAGAGACGCCTCTCCAGCCGCTGTCGCCCTATGCCGTATCCAAACGCGTGAAGGAAATGTATGCCGAGCTGTTTACCGGCTCTTTCGGCTTCGAAGTGACTGCCCTGCGCTATTTCAACGTCTACGGTCCGCGCCAGCGCCCCGATTCGATGTACGCCGCGGCGGTTCCGATCTTTGCCCGGTGCCTGTTGGATGGAAAACCCGTGAAGGTGTTCGGCGACGGCGGTCAAACGCGTGACCTGATCAATGTGCGGGATGTGGTGCGTGCCAATTTGATCGCCTCCGAGCATCCGAAGGCAGCCGGCCAGGTTTTCAATATCTGCACGGGCATCGAGACCCGCCTGCTGGATCTGCTGGATGCAATGGACGAACTGATTCCCAATACCCTGCCGCGGGAGTTTGCCCCGCCGCGCTCGGGCGACATTTATCGCTCGGTCGGAAGTCCCCAAAAAGCGGCCGACGTGATGGGTTTCCGTGCCGGGGTCTCCCTGCTGGATGGACTTCAAGAAACGATCGATTGGATGCGCTGAAGCGGCCATGCCCATCGTCTCGCTTGCAGAATGGAATCAATACCTGCGGGAATACCCGGACACGCATTTGCTTCAAACGGGGGAATGGGGGGAGTTGAAATCCGCGTTTGGGTGGAAGCCTGTCCGAGTTGTCAATGGGGAAGCAGGCGTACAGATTTTGTTTCGCAGGCTGCCGCTCGGGTTCACGATCGGTTATATCCCAAAATCAGTAATCAGTAATCGGTCCGCCAGTAATCGGTTTTGGAGCTAGATCGATGCCGTCTGTAAGCAGAACCGCGCGATTTTCCTCAAGCTCGAGCCTGACC
>JBAVVF010000878.1:0-2610 GCA_049697155.1 Anaerolineales bacterium | reverse complement strand
TCGGCCGCAGCAACGTTCGCCGTGGCCACTTCGATATCCGGCTTCCAGGATCCAGCCTCTAACAGCTTGAGATCAGCTTTGGCCTGAGTCAACCTTGCTTCGGCAGCATCGACCGCGTATCGCCGCTTATTCACATCGTCGATGGCAATGGCCCGGGCGTCTTTTAACTTCTCGGCAATCTGAAGTTGGTGTCGCGCGTCTTCGAAAACCGCTTCGGCTTCTTTGACTTTGGCCTGGGCTGGAGGCAGTTCCTCGGCACGCGGAGACTGCTTTAGTTTAGCGAGTCTTGACCTGGCCTCATTAAGCGCAGCCTCTTTCACCGCGAGGTCTGCCTGCTGTTTTCTGTCATCCAAGGCAAATAAGGGATCCCCGGCTTTCACTCTTTTACCCACCGAGACAAAGACCTTGGCTACAATTCCCGGGACATGGGAGCCAATGGAAATGTTGCGGGTGCTCGCCTCGACGATTCCGGCTCCTGAGATCTTATTCGCGAAGGGGGAACGTGCCGGTTCTGCAACGGGTTTGGCAGCCGGGACTGGTTTCGCCCCCTGCTTCACCGTCCAGATTGCAAAGACAAGGCCGGCGATAGCGATCACCGGGAGAAGGTATTTGCGAAACATGAGACCTCCTTAGGGATGAGCTACCTGGGGTTCGACCAGGGTGATCCGTCCATCATCCATGCGGGCGATGCGGTCCGCAAAGTTAAAGATGCGACTGTCATGGGTAACGATAATAAGGGCCCGGTCCGCGGATAGGGCCGTTTGCCGGAGAATTTCCATGACTAACCGTCCGGTATCGGCATCCAGTGCGCTGGTCGGTTCATCGCAAACGATCAGCTTCGGACTGTGCACCAGAGCCCTGGCAATGGCCACCCGCTGTTGCTGCCCGCCGGAGAGATCCGCGGGAAGGACAGCCAGCTTATCCTCCAGACCCACACGAACAAGCACCTCCTTCGCCCTGGAATGAGCCTCTGTGCGGTTTCTCCCCAGGATCAACAGGGGAACGGCCACATTTTCCATCACCGATAGGGTGGGGATCAGATTATAGGCCTGAAACACGAATCCGATGTTGGTCCCTCGGTAACGGGTCTTCTGTGTCTGCCCCATGTCCCGTATGTTCTGTTGGAATACCAGACAATCCCCTTCATCATGATCGAGAATGCCGGCGATCACGGAGATGAGGGTCGTCTTGCCGCAGCCCGAAGGGCCCACCAGCATGAGCAGTTCTCCTACGCGCACGTCCAGGTTAATGCCCCGAAGGGCCAGAACCTTTGTGGACCCTGTGGTGTAGGTCTTTGCCACTCCCCTGCAAAAAACGGCCATTCCATTCATCGACATCGAGTGCCTCTATGCTTTAAAAACGATGGCCGGTTCAAGGCGCATCACCTTTCGGATACTGATCAGGGCCGAAAAGATGATAATCAGGGTGATCGCTCCCGCGGATACGTAAAGGAGATCCCGGGTCAGGCGAAAAGCGAGCTCCGTTCCTCGGAATAAATATCCAAAGAGAGACGCCCCCCCGACTCCAAGACCATACCCCAGACTCCCCACCAACAGGGCCTGCAGGAGAATCATGCGGAGAAGAATACCATTGGTGGCTCCCATGGCTTTGATGGTTCCGAAATAACGCAGGTTTTCGAGAGTGAAGTTATAAAACGTCTGACCTGCGATGGCGGTGCCGATGAGAAATCCCAGGGCTACGGCAATGCCGAAATTGATGGGAATGCCCGTGTATTTCATATAATAGTTATAGGTAACATCTTTGAATTCCTGCGATGTATATGCCGCCAATCCGGTGCTTCTCTTGATCCGTTCGCACAAGGCCTTAGGATTTTCTCCGGTTCTTGCCTTGACCAGGACAAAAGATAGGAGTTTTCGCTCTCGGGGGGCAAAGACAGTCGCCCGGCTGTAGGTCGTGTAAATAACAGGTTGGGACTGGAAGGTTCTCGACACCTTGCAGATGCCCACAACCACGGCACGGTGGTCATTGATCTCCAGAGTGTCGCCGATCTGGAGCGGGATGGGCTTGCCGCCTGGTTCCTTGGGCCGTTTGGCCAATCGGGTCCTGGCCCCGATGTCATTGACAATAATAGCGTCCTGCCGGCGAAGGTCGCTCAGGCTTCCCTGAATCATCTGGGGAGGGCCGCCGATGAGTGTCGCGTCATCCAGGCCGAGGACATTACAGATTTGAAAATTACCATCCTCTAACCGGGCCTTTAAAAGACCCTTGTAAAGGGGGACGGCCCATTCGACTCCCTCCACCCCGCGGACGCGATAGAGCTCCGTATCCTGGAGGGGCTTGATATCATCGATGAATAGGACCTTGGGGTCCATGACCCAGATGTCAGGCTGGGAGAGATCGGTGATCGCGCCATAGGTACGGGTCATCAACCCGGTGAAAATGGATGATTGCTGGGTGATGAGCAGGGACGCAAAGGTGAGCCCCATGATAATGCCGAGGTATTTGCCCCGGTCGCCGACCAGCATTTTTATGGCGATTAAGTACATGGATTTAATCTTAATGTATTTCGATGCAATTTTCGAATGTCCATCCGCTGGAGTGTTAGGTCATCTTCTGATTGCTCTTGGGTCTTCGTCTCTATTGTGCTAT
>JBAVVF010000877.1:0-2015 GCA_049697155.1 Anaerolineales bacterium | reverse complement strand
CCTGACGTTTCCTTCCTAGACTTTCAATGTTTCTAGCCTAGAAACCTAACGTTTCCTGCCTGGAAACTTTATCTTCCCTGCCTGGAAACCCAACCGTCCTCACCGAGTCTTTCAACGTTCTTCGAATGCTCACGCCGAGCCTGCCCTGAGCCTGTCGAAGGGTCCCCGGCGGCGATCACCGGGTATACCTGCGCCGGGGACGGCGCAGGGAGCCCTTTTGCAGAGGGACGAAAAACCGCCTCAACCAGCGGGCCGGGGCGGTAATGAATGTAAAATCAATTTTAGATCAAATTGTCACTGAAGTCGTTTACATCTTCCCGTGGTGCAGGCGGTCTGCGCCTTCCTCGCTGAGCGGGATGTAGACCTGGACGCGCGTCCCCTTCCCCAGCGCCGAATCGACGTTGAGCAGGCCGTTGACAAGCTCGGAGCGTTCGCGCAGGTTGACCATGCCCAGGCTGCCGCGCTTGTCATAGGATTTATTGACAGCCTCCACATCGAAGCCAAGACCATCGTCCTCGATCTCCAGCAAGGCAATCTCATTCTCGAACGCTCGCAGCCGCACCCAGATGTGCAGGGCGTTGGCATGTTTGCGGGCATTGTTGGCGGCTTCCTCGATGATATAAAAGATTACGCCCTGCTTGCCCATTTCCATGTTCTCGAGCATCTTTTCATCGACATTGATAATTACATTTTGAGAGAACGTCTCACGCATCTTTTCCGCCATGGCTTCCAGCGCGGCGGTCAGCCCCTGCGACTCGAGGATGAGCGGGCGCAGCGTGAACAGCATGTGCCGGATTTCCTTCGTCGTGCGGTGGGCCAGCTCCTCGATCTTGACCAGTTCACCATCTGCCTCGCCAACGTTCCTTTTCAGCATGCGGCGGGCCAGATTGATGCGCATCGCCATCGCCGCGACAGACTGGGTAGGGCCGTCATGCAGGTCACGCGCCAGTTTCTTGCGGGCCTCCTCCTGGACCTCCACCATGCGTTCCTTTTCCTCCACCAGGTCCTGGTACAGACGCGCGTTCTGGACCGCGATGACCGCCTGGCGGCCGATGATATCCAGCAGGCCGCAGCGGTCGGGGCTGAAATAGTTCGGGTCGGGATGGGCAAACAGCATCGCGCCATAGACGTTGAATCCGCTTCGCAGCGGGAAGCAGTAGGCGGAGGAGCACGAGCGCAGCGCAACGACGCGGCCCAGCTCCGGGTCATAGCCGATGTCGTGGGTCAGGATGGCATCCCCGCCTTCGAAGACTTTCTTCAGGATGCCTTCATCGCCCGTCAGATTGACGCGCATATCGGCGTTGGTGAAGCGCCGGGCCGAACCGATTATCAATTCGTTGCCCTTGAACAAAAAGACCGCGCTGACAAGCCGTTCATCCGCCGCCGGCTCCTCGGGATCGGGATTCGGATTCAGGGCCGTATACCCAAGGTCCAGAGCCGAATCGAGCACGCGCTTGTAGCTGAGGGTGGCCGTCAGCGTGGAGGTCAGCTCATAGATGGCGCGCAGGCGTTCGCTTTCCATGCGATTGCGGCGCTGCTCCACATCCAGACGCGTCTGGCGCGAGACCCGCAGCCGCCTCATCACGAAGCGGCCGGCCAGTCCGCTCAGAAGGCCGACCAGCAGCGTCCACGTCAGCCCGCTGAATCCTGCAAAAATAGTTTCGCCTGAGAATAGGTCATGCGAGATTAGAGCCTGCCAGAGTACAAACACCATTGCAGTGATGAATGCCCCCAGGATTTCGTAATACACTGCGCCGACGAGAATGGGCATCACGCCCACCCATGGTGTGGGGCCGCCCAGGCCGCCCTGCAGCCAGAAGAACAGCGCGGCAAGGATGAAATCCACAACTAAAACCGTCTGGCGGTGATACCTCTCGACACGCATGCTCGCGGCTGCCATCATGCTCATGATGACATTCCAGAGAAACATCAGCGCCAGTGGAAAAAGCGGCATGCCGTTCAGTTCGCCGCGCAGGGCAAAGAAGACGATCAAAACGACCAGCACGATCCACCGC
>JBAVVF010000876.1:0-5242 GCA_049697155.1 Anaerolineales bacterium | reverse complement strand
GGAGTCGACGTCGCGCACATAGAGCTGGACTACTTCCTGGCCCGCGATCCGGCCGGTGTTGGTCACATCGACGCGCACCTTGAGCACCTCATTCGGCGTGATCGACTTCGGGCTGAGGCGCAGGTTGGAATACTTGAAGGTCGTGTACGAAAGCCCGTGCCCGAACGGGAAGAGCGGGTCGAGTTCCTTCCTGTCGTAGTAGCGGTAGCCGACGAAGATGCCTTCGCCGTAGCGGACCTTGCCGTTCTCGCCGGGATAATTCGTATAGGCAGGATTATCCTGTAAGCGAACCGGGAACGTGGTGGGCAGCTTGCCGGACGGATTGAAATCGCCGAACAGCACATCGGCGAGCGCGTTGCCCTGTTCCTGGCTGTCGTACCAGAGCTGCAGAACGGCCGGGACTTTGTCGATCCACGGCATTTCGACGGGGGAGCCAGTGTTCAGGACGACGATCGTGTTCTTGTTGGCTTTCGCCACCCGTTCGATCAGTTCATCCTGCGCGCCGGGCAGTTTCATGTCGACGCGGTCGAAACCTTCCGATTCCCATTCGTGGTTGAGGCTCGCGATCAATACCACCACGTCGGAGTTCTTCGCCAGCTTGACGGCTTCGGCGATCATATCCTGCGCGTGCGGCGGCTGGTGCCCGAACGAGACGGAACGCCAGCGCGGATTGCCCTTCCAGTAATATTCGATCCGGATGGGATACGCCTTGCCGCCTTCCAGCTTGAGGTCGGCCGTGAGCTGCCTGGCCATATCCGCGTCGGAGGTGTGGTCGATGACCAGCTTGTCATCGAGATAGAGCCTTCCCCAGCCGACTGCGCCCAATGCACACGTGTGCATACCGCTTTCCTCGGGAGTGAAGAACCCTTCCAGGCGCAGGGAGAACGATTCCTGGTCCACGCCGGGGACCGTGCTTTCGAACCAGCCGAACTGGACGCGCGTCGTCACCTCGGTGTGGACCGGCTCGCCGGCCAGCTCGGTGCCGTTGAACAGGCTGAGGCGGAGGCCGCGCTTGCCGTCGGGCGTGGACAACGTCTCGAGGGCGGGGGCCGGAATCGTCTTGTAGATGAAACATCCAGGCACGGTCGAAACTTTGATCCTGCCGGCCCGGTTTTTGATCCCTTCGAAGGGCGAGACCGCGTAATGCGGCGTGACGCTGGAACTGCCGCCGCCGAGGATCTGCGCGGTGCGGGCATAGGGCCCGATCACCGCGATCGATTTGACCTTCTTGAGGGGGAGCGTGCTGTCGTTCTTGAGCAGGACGATCGCTTCGCGCGCCGCCTCGCGCATGATCCGGTGATGCTGAGGCTTGTTCTCGGCCCGTTCGGGCTGCAACTCGGGCTTCTCGAACAGCCCGGCCTTTTCCAGGGTGCACAGCAGGCGGCGGACCTTATCGTCGAGCGCGGCTTCGGTCAGCTCCCCGCCGGTCAGCGCGCTGCGGACGTGTTCCTCGCTCATCCAGCGCGCCGGGCCCGGCATCTCGAGGTCGAGCCCGCCCGCCGGGACGCCGGTGTCGTAGGTGCCGAACCAGTCGGACATGACGAAGCCGTCGTACTTCCATTCGCCCTTGAGGATCTCCAGCAGGGTATGGTCGTTCTCGCAGGCATAGGTCCCGTTGACGCGGTTGTACGAGGACATGACCGACCACGGATTCGCACTGCGGATCGCGAGCCGGAACGGTTCCAGGTAGATTTCGCGCAGGGTGCGTTCGTCGACCTCGGAGCTCATCGAGTGACGTTCGTATTCCTGATCGTTCGTCACGAAGTGCTTGATGCACGCGCCGACGCCCCTGCTCTGGATGCCCTTGATGTAGGCCGCGGCCAGCATGCCGCTCAGGAATGGATCTTCGGAATAGCATTCGAAGTTGCGCCCGGCGATGGGCGTGCGGTGGATGTTGACCGTGGGCGCCAGCAGGATGTGCGCGCCTTTGGCTTTGAGCTCGTCTGCGAGCACGTTGCCGACCTTTTCGACGAGGTCCGGGTTCCAGGTTGCGCCGAGCGCGCTGCCGACCGGCGTAGCCACAGACGTGGGCCCCATGCTGCTCCAGGCGCCGCGGGCCCCGTTGGGGCCATCGGTCACCTTGAACTGCGGAATGCCCAGGCGCGGCACCGCGACGCTGTGCCACAGGTCCGCGCCGGCCAGCATGGAAATCTTTTCTTCGAGCGTCATTTGTCCGAGAAGTTCATCAATACGTGACATGGTTACTCCGAGAGGAAGTATCAGGTAGACAAGTACACAAGTACACACGCGGGCGGTTGGGCATATCTGTTTCGGGTTTCTCGTCTACCTGTTTACGTGTGTACATATTTAGAGACTGGCGAAGGTGATTAATTCAATTCCATTCGCTTGAACTGCTTTCTTAATGGCTGGATCGGTCACGATCTTCAGCTCGCTTTCACGCTGACGGTTGTAGACCGACTCGTTCACAAAATCGTCATTCACGTAGCCGGGATGGCACATGATCTCACTCGTGCCATCCGGCAGGCTGCTGAAAATGTTCAGCAGGTTTTCAGGCGTGGCCCGTTCGTCATAGAAGTCGGCCGTGAACCAGTCCGGCCGGCGCGGGTCAAACTGCTCGATCAATGCCGGGACATGTTTGGCCGTTTCCTCCATTTCGCTCCAGATCTCGTTCGAGAACGGGAAGCGGATGGCGCAGTCGTACTCCTTGGCCAGCTCGAGCATGGCCCGGAACAGTTCAGGCGAGAAGTAGGATGAATGATGGTGCGAGTCGAGGTGGGTTGGGCCGCGGCCTGCGGCTTTGACGAACGCTTCGATCTGCGCCCGCCATTCTGCTTTGGCTTCCTCGCTGTTCAGATAGGGAATGTTTGCCAGGAATGGGTTGTACTTCCGGTTCATCCCATGTTCGTCCACGATCGTCGGGACTTTTTCGCGCGGCAAAATGGGTTTGCCCATGGTCAGGACAAGATGGACGCCCATCCCGAGCCGCGGCGTTTCCTTCAGCGCCAGAGCGATATCGGCGGCCGTGGTGGGGATGTTCATCATGCAGGTCGTGGACGTGACCACGCCGCGCAGGTGCGCCTCGCGGACCCCGCGGGAGATATCCGGCGAGCGTCCGTAGTCATCGGCGTTGACGATCAGTCGTTTCATGGCATTCTTGAAATATTGTTCTGTCAATCTTGACACCGTCAAGATTGTAGTCATTTCAACCTTGTGAAGTTAGGATATTTCGCGCAACCTTCGCAAGGCGTTAGGATTCCTCTTTGAACTCCGAAAGCTTCGGCCCGGCGTCGGAAATGTCCGCGCCCTTCAGATACTGGGCATAGAAATCGAGCAGGAAGGGGATCGGGTTCTTGTAAAACTCCTCCGGATCGACTTCGAACTTTGCATAATCCGGGATCGGCTGGACCTGCGGGTTCGTCGCCGCGAACTCCTGAATAACCTTTGCATGCGGCTTGAACGAACCGTCCGGCCGCACAAGCCCGAAGAAGCGCTCGTGCTGCGAGTTGTCGCAGGGCGGCAGGTCCCAAAGCTCGGGGGCATAGTCGGCAAAGCACCAGATCATTGCGCCGGTCGCACCGCTCTCCTGAAGCTTGGGCAGGGTCAAGCGGATGAACTCGGCGAAATCCTCCTCCGAGGCCATGAACTGATCGCGCTCGCGCCCGTTGCTCTCGGTCCAGGTCATGATGTGGGAGGGCTCCCCGGGCTGGGCCGTGCAGCCGCCGAACTCCTCCATCAAAACCGGTTTGCCAGCCAATGCAGCGGTTATTGCGCATGTGAACGGGACAAAGTCCGGGTCGAGCGGCCGGCGTGCCCAGGGCGTGTACATGGGATAGGAATGCATTACCGCCACATCGGTGTGCCTGTAGACCTTGTCGATCCGCAAGCCGTTATCGCGGTGCAAGCCATCGCCATGCAGGCCGATTGTGACCGGGTGGTTCGGGTCGATGCTTTTGATCAGGTCGACCATCTGTTTGACCCAGGCCGCGCCTTCGTCGGAGGTGAGGGGCCAGGCAAACAGGTCCGGCTCGTTGGCCAGGTTCCACAAAAAGATGCCTTTGTGATCCTTGAGCCTTCCCACCACTGCTTCGAGCAGGAGGCGCTCGGCTTTGAGCGCAGCCTCGTGGTGGAACATGTTGTAGTAGCCCTGCGGCACAAGCTTTCCTGCGCTCATGATATCCCGAATAAATTCATTGCCGCCTTTGAAGGGCAGCTCGCCCCCCAGCAGCCAGCGCGGACTCCAGTTCGGTCCGCTCATGTGGCCCGTGAAGAAGGTAACGTCGAGCCCGAGTCCGTTTTCGGCGGCGATGTCTGCCACGCTGACCAGATGATCCAGCGCCTCTTTCGAGACTGAGTTGGGATCGGGTTGAAAGTCATCCCACAAGAGGAATAGACGAACAACTTTCATTCCCAGCTCACGAATGACGGCGAATTCCTCGCGCACCTCGCCCGGGTCGAAGTCGTTCCACCAGTACATGGCTTTGCGGCGAGGCCAATAGTTCACACCTAATACAAAGGGGTCAGACATCTCTAAATCTCCGAGGTGGTTTTCACAAAATCGATCACTTCATCCAGCCTGGCAAATGCCAGGGCCGTGACCGTGTCGGCGCCGCCGTAATAGATGGCGATGCGGCCGGTCGGCTCGTCGTAGAGTGCCGCGCAGGGGAACGCCACGTTGGGCACGTCGCCCACACATTCATAATAGGTTTGCGGTGAAAGCAGATAGGGACCGCCGCGTGCAATGACCTTCCAGGGTTGGTCCAGATCAAGCAGGGCTGCTCCAAAGCTGTACACAAACCCGTTACAGGAAGTCAGCACGCCGTGATAGAACAGCAGCCAGCCTTCCGGGGTTTCGATGGGGATGGGCCCTGCGCCGATCTTCGTGCTCTGCCAGCCGCCTTTGGTTCCCATGACGAAACGATGCTCGCCCCAGTGGACCATATCCGGGCTCTGGCTCAGGTAGATGTCGCCGAAGGGCGTATGCCCGTTGTCGCTGGGTCGGCTGAACATGACGTACCTGTCCCTGATCCTGCGCGGGAACAGGACGCCGTTGCGGTTGAAGGGCAGCAGGGCATTCTCGAGGAAGGTAAACTTCTCGAAATCATACGTGTAGCCAATCCCAATGGTCGGCCCGTGATACCCGTTACACCAGCTCACGTAGTAACGATCTTCCAGCCAGACCACGCGCGGGTCGTAGCGATATTGAAACCAGTTGATATCCGGATCGCCGCATTCCCACTGGATGGTTTCGTCGTCCAGCTTCCAGTGGATGCCATCCTCGCTG
>JBAVVF010000875.1:0-14558 GCA_049697155.1 Anaerolineales bacterium | reverse complement strand
TCGGCCGGGACCTTGGCCTGGATCATCTGTGCGATCTGCAGCGCCTCTCCGCATTGATTCGTGCGGGCCAGCGCCAGGGCGTAGGTGAAGTAGTATTCCGCGATGCGCGGATCGGTGGAAAGCGGGATGCCGGTAATGGTCACGCCATCCTTCGTCATGCCGCCATGAATGGCCAGCCCCAGTTCCTCCACGGCTTCATTCCAGAATACGTTTCGATAAAACATGACACCATAGTTGCCGTGCAGGCTTGCATCTGCGGGCCGGTCCCTGACAGCCGTTTCGGCATACTGTAGCGCCTTGGCGTATTCACCGATGGTGGCGTAGGTCCGCGAGATGAACAGGTCCGGATCGGGATCGGTCGGATTCAATGTATTGGCAAGCGTAAATTCCCTGATGGCCTCTTCATACACCTGCAGGATGCGCAGGTTTCGGCCAAGTTCCATGTGCAAAATGGGAATATTCCGGTTGACCTCGATGGCGGACCGGTATTGCTGAATGGCTTCCTCGTAATTGGCGGTTCTTTCGAGAAGATAGGCCCGGGCGCGCCGTGTTTCCAGTGCATTCGGATCGAGCGCCAGCGCGGCCCTCGATACTTCTGCGGCCGTCGCCAGGTCTTCGAAGGTTCCTCCATCGATGAGAATTTCGACGCGGTAGGCGTGGGCGATGGCGTTGTTCGGATCGAGCCGTAAGGCTTCATCGATCGACTCGCGCGCTTCCGAATATTTCTGCTGAAAATCCAGGGCCCAGGCACGCACGGCATGTGCCATCGAGTTGGTGGGGCTTAGCAGCAAGGCATTCTCGGCATTGGCCTGCGCTTCCTCATAGTGCCCCGCGAACACCTGAACCCGCGCCAGCGCAACATACAGC
Source organism: Anaerolineales bacterium (assembly GCA_049697155.1). Classification (GTDB taxonomy): domain Bacteria; phylum Chloroflexota; class Anaerolineae; order Anaerolineales; family Villigracilaceae; genus Defluviilinea. The sequence continues at coordinate 13,691 of JBAVVF010000875.1, read as the reverse complement.
GTGGGATCCTGCGGGGATGAGTTGATCGCCGATTGATAGGCTTCTATGGCTTGAAGGAGCTTTCCGTCCTTGAAAAACTCCTCGGCTTCCACCCGAAACGATTCGGGGGAGCGGGTCACCGTCGGGGTGGGCTCGAACGGGTTCGGTTGCGTGGGCAAATACACCTGATTGAAGTAGTAGCCAAAGAGCAGGACCAGTCCAAAAAGCGTCCAACCGAAAAAATTCGGGCGCTTTCGGCGGCGCGTCATCTTCCATTTTGTGCTGCGAGGTAGGTACATGGTTTTTATATTATCATCGGGCCCGGCGAGACGCAAGCCGGTTCTAATTTATCTCTTATATTATGCTAGAATCGAAGCATGCAGTTCGAGGTTTTTACCCTCCTGCCCGAAGTCTTCCCACCCTATCTTGAATCCAGCATTCTTCAGCGCGCCCGCCAGCGGGGCCTGATCGATGTGCGCCTCCATAACATCCGTGATTATACGCATGACCGGCATCACACCACCGACGACACACCCTACGGAGGCGGAGGCGGGATGGTGATGAAGCCGGAGCCGGTCTTCGAAGCCGTCGAATCGGTTTTGGGACCCCTTTCGGTGCAGCCCCAGCTGGCAATTGTCCCCGTCATCCTGCTCACGCCTCAGGGACGCGTCTTCACGCAGCGCGTGGCCGAGGAGTTGGCGCGCCACGAACGGATTGCCCTGCTCTGCGGCCGCTACGAAGGCGTGGACGAGCGCATCCGCGCCCACCTCGTCACCGATGAGATTTCGGTCGGCGATTACGTTCTGACCGGCGGCGAGCTCCCGGCCCTGCTGATCATCGACGCGGTCGCGCGCCTGCTTCCCGGTGTGCTCGGTGACCCCACCGGCGCGCAGGACGACTCACACTCCATGGGCCTGCTGGAGTATCCGCACTATACACGCCCACCGGAGTTCCGCGGCTGGCAGGTCCCCGAGGTATTGCTTTCCGGAGATCATGCCCGGATCGAAAAATGGCGCCGGGAGCAGGCAATATCCAGAACGCTCACAAGAAGACCCGATATCTTTGAAAGAGCAGAATTAAGTGCTGAGGATCAAAAAATCGTCGAACGGCTGAAATCGGAGTCCCGAGGAAAAACCGATAACGCCTGACACTTTACTTTTGACAATCCAACTGGAGGCTGCATGAAATTCAGTTACGGCAAGACCTTTCTGCTCGGTTTCGGTTTTTTAGGCATCAGCATTATCTGGCCCATTTTCAATCAATTCATTCCGGTTTTTTTGCAGGCCGGCAACCCGGACTTTGAACGGCAGCTGCTGGCCGAGGGACGCGCGATTCCAAACATTGCAGGGTTTGGACTGGCTCCCAGCCTGGCGCTGTTCATCATGACGTGGGACAACATCCTGAACATGTTCATCGCTCCCTGGGTCGGCACAAAAAGCGACCGGACCTGGAATCGCTTCGGCAGGCGCAAGCCTTTTATTTTGCTGGGCGCACCCATTGCACTTCTGGCTTTTGTGTTTGTGCCGGTTGCCCAGTCTGTTCTGGCGGTTGCCGTGTTCATTTTTATTACCAACCTGGGCATGGCACTCTTCCGCTCGCCGACGGTCGCCTGGCTGGGAGACCTGTTCAGTGCCGAAGACCGCAGCAAGGCAAACGGCGTCATCAACCTGATGGGCGGAGTCGGCGGTTTGCTGGCTTATTTTGGCGGTGGATACCTATTCAATGAATATGGACGCAGCGCGCCTTTCCTCGCGGGCGCGGTAGCCACGTCCATCGCGGTAATCACCGCCCTGATCTTCGTCAAGGAATATCCATCCACCACAACCGTGGAAAAAGCGCAGCAGAACAGCCTTCTGCAAAACATAAAGATCCTGTTTGCCAATCGCGACAAAAGCGCGCTGTTCGTTCTCCTGAGTATTCTGCTCTGGTTCATGGGGTTCAGTGCATTTGAGACCGCGCTTTCCTCGTTCGCCGTCTTTACCCTGGGGATGGAGGCGGGAAGCGCCTCCATCTATGCAGGCACCATGACCATCTTCTTTCTTCTCTTTGCCGTGCCGGCCGGGCTTCTGGGCACCCGCTGGGGCCGCGAGAAGACCATCCGCATCGGATTGATCGGCCTGGCCTTCAGCGCGCTGGTGGGATATTTTCTCGTCCAGGACGCGATCTCGCTGGTCATCATCCTGCTGTTTGCAGGAGCATGCTGGGCCATGATCAATGTGAACAGCCTGCCTCTGGTCTATGATCACGGCGATGAAAAGCAGATCGGTGCATACACGGGTCTTTACTATTTCTCATCACAATTGGCAGCGGTCCTGGGCCCCACGCTATTGGGATTTTTGGTCCAGGCGCTGGGGAACCAATACCGCTGGATCTGGCCGTTCGCATTCGTCTTTATGGCCCTCGCTTTGGGAACAATGCTCGGAGTACGGCGCGGGGAGGCAGCCTCTCGGGCGCAGGATCAATGACCGGCTGGGCTCGACCGGCAATAAAGTGCTCTATACATCCACTTGAATGGTCACTTGTCGAACAATTGGACTAAGCGTATACTCATATTGAAAAGAGTTTTGCTTCAGGCTATCATTGTGATGTCAACGCGGAAAAGATTTATGATGAATCTGCAAGTCATCCTTGCAGCATTCCTGGTCACTGCCTCCCTCGGGTCGGCCTGTGCCTCCGCAACTTATGACTGTGCAAGTGAAGACGTGCTTTGTGTTGGATTGGTAATCGTCGTTGGCAAGATCAACGACAAATCGTTCAATCAGTCTGCCTGGGAGGGCGTTCAGAAGGCTCAGCAGGAATTCGGGGGATTGGTGCAGTATATTGAGACGGTAAATCCCAGGGATTACGGCAAGAATATCGCGACGTTCGGCGACCAGGGCTACGATGTCATCGTGACGGTCGGTTACGGTCTGGGTGATGCAACCGTCGAAGCCGCCGCGAAATATCCCGGGACCGATTTTATCGGTGTGGATCAGTTCCAGATGGAGCCTGTCGACGGGGTCACGGGATTGAATTTTCCAGAGGACAAAGCCGGCTTCCTGGCTGGCGCTCTGGCCGCGCTCATGAGCCGGAACCATAGAATCGGTGCTGTTTGCGGCCCGGAGGCGGTCCCGTCGGTCTGGCGCTTTGGCGAGGGCTATAAGGCCGGCGCGGCGTATGCAGATGAATCGAGGAATACTGCCACCCAGGTCTTTGTGCAGTATCACAGCTACGGTGACGAGGCTTTCCTCGATCCGGAATGGGGCGCGGAAATGGCCGCAGTCATGCTGGATCAGGGTGCAGATGTGATCTTTGGCTGCGGCGGCCTGACCGGAAATGGTGCCATCGTTGCCTCGGCCCAGGCAGACGCCTACGTCATCGGCGTGGATACCGACCAATATCTGACCCTGCCGGAAGCGGCTCCCCGCATGCTCTCGAGCGCGATAAAACTCATCACAGCGGGTGTGTTCGAATTGATCAAACTTTCCCGGGAGGGCAGCTTTCCAGGCGGCAACTACTTCGGCAACGTAAGCTATGCCCCCTTTCACAACCTGGAAAACGAAGTTCCCGCGGACGTGAAGGCTGAAATGGAAGAGATCAATGCCGGTTTGCTGGATGGCTCCATCGAGACAAATGTCCCTGCCATGAAGCCGTAAGCCGTGTCGTAAACGCGTTCATTTTCCTGTCTTACTCCGCATGTCCTTTTGTTGATATAATTCGGAGACCAACACAGGCAAAAGTAATCAAACGAGTGAATTGTGCTACAGCAGGTATCATTGTCGATTTGTATGCTTCAATCCGGAGAGGATCGAACTCCTGGGTTTTGCAGCGATACCGGCTGCCCGTTCCCCACGGCAGGCCGTATGCAATCACTGAGGAGGTGCCCAGACATATTTTCACTACCCTAGCGACTCTACTAAATCCAAGTTTCCATTTTCAATGAGGAGAAGAAACACATGAAAAAGCTGTACGTCGTTGTAGTTGCATTGCTCGTCGCGTCCTTTGTGCTCACTGCCTGTGGCGGTACGGCCGCCAGCGGCAAGTTCAAGGTGGGTCAGGTGACCGACCTGGGCGGTATCGATGACAAATCGTTCAACGCCACTGCCTACAAGGGCATCGAGCAGGCTGTCAGTGAACTGGACGTCGAGGGCAAGTATCTCGAGTCACAGCAGCAGTCCGATTACGCCAAGAACATCCAGCAATTCCTGGATGAGAAGACCGACCTGATCGTGACCGTCGGCTTCCTGCTCGGCGTGGACACCGCCACCGTTGCCAAAGCCAACCCCGATCAGAAGTTCGCGATCGTGGACTATGCCTATCCCGACTGCTGGCCGGGCGCAACAGAAGGCAAAGACTGCGGTTCCTCAACGGACCTGCCTAACGTCCTGGGCCTGACATTCTCCACCGACCAGGCTGCTTTCCTGGCCGGCTATGCTGCGGCTGCCTCCACCCAGACCGGCAAAGTTGCCACCTTCGGTGGGATCAACATCCCGACCGTGACGATCTTCATGAAGGGCTTCGAAGCCGGCGTGAAGTATTACAACCAGCAGAAGGGCACGGAAGTGGAAGTGCTCGGCTGGGATACCGCCGCCAGTGACGGCTCCTTCACCGGCAACTTCGAGTCGACCGATGACGGCCGCTCGTTCGCCGAATCCTTCGTTCAGGAAGGCGCGGACATCGTCATGCCCGTCGCCGGCCCCGTGGGTCTCGGCTCGGCTGCCTACTGCAAGGAATCCGGCGCATGCAAGATCGTCGGCGTGGACACCGACTGGACCGTTTCCGCCAGCGAATACACCGATGTGATTCTGACCAGCGTTTTGAAGAACATGAATGTCGCGGTCTTCGAAGCCATCAAAGCTGCCAAGGAAGGCACCTTCAAGGGCGGCGTCTATGTTGGCACGCTCGTCAACAAAGGCGTTGACATTGCCCCCGTGGCGGGTGCTTCCAGCGAACTGAATGCAGAGCTGGATGCGATCAAGGCTCAATTGATCGACGGCTCACTGACCGTGGACGGCGTTCTCGGACAGTAATCCAACTGCTTAGGTATGAGAGCCGGGGGCTAGCCCCCCGGCTCTTTTTCCCTGCTGTGCGGGATGAACAGTTGCCTGTCAGCACAGACGTCATAACTGGAGAAGGGCATGGCTAAAGTTCTCGAATTACAAGGGATCACCAAACGATTTCCCGGTGTCCTGGCCAATGACAAGATCGACATTGCCTTGGAAGAAGGGGATATCCTGGCATTGCTGGGGGAAAACGGCGCGGGCAAGACCACCCTGATGAATATTCTCTACGGTCTGTATAAACCGGACGAAGGCAAGATCATCGTGCGGGGACAGGAAGTCGAGATCCAGGGGCCCAATGACGCCATCGCGCGCGGCATCGGCATGGTGCACCAGCACTTCATGCTCATCCCGGTCATGACCGTGACCGAAAATGTGATGCTCGGTGTGGAGCCCACCCGCAACAGGATCTTCCTCGACCGGGCGAAGGTCGCCGCACGCATCCGCGAAATTTCCGAACAATACGGCCTGGAAGTGGACCCCGAGGCCTATATCCAGGACCTGCCGGTGGGTATCCAGCAGCGTGTGGAAATCATCAAAGTCCTCTATCGCCAGGCGGATATCCTGATTTTGGATGAACCCACCGCGGTGCTGACCCCGCAGGAAGTGGAAGGGCTGTTCAAGATCCTGCAAACCCTGATCGAAAAAGGCAAATCCATCATCTTCATTACCCACAAGCTCAAGGAAGTGATGGCCGTTGCCGATCAGATCACGGTTCTGCGCGGCGGGCGCGTCGTGGGCACGGTCGCCCCCCAGGAGGTCGACCCGCAAAAGCTGGCCTCCATGATGGTCGGGCGGGATGTCAACCTGGTGGTTACGAAAAAGATCGCCGCGCCGAAGGAGCCGGTTCTCGAAGTAAAGGATTTGTTCGTGCGCGATGAGCGCGACAACATGACGGTCAAGGGTGTTTCCTTCGAGGTCCGCAAGGGAGAAGTCCTGGGCGTGGCCGGGGTGCAGGGGAATGGCCAGACCGAACTAGTCTATGCTCTGACCGGCCTGCTGCAGCCCGTCAGCGGCGAAGTCGCGATCATGGGGAAACCTCTGCGACACAGTTCGCCGCGCAACATTCTCGAACGGGGCGTTGCCCATATCCCGGAAGACCGCCAGAAACATGGACTGGTCCTGTCCTTCCCCGTCCATGACAATCTGATCCTGTGTACCTACTATCAACGACCCTTTGCGGGTGGATTCGTCCTGCAGGAAAAGACGATCTTTGAAAATGCCGGGAAGCTCGTGGAGCAGTACGACATACGCACGCCGGGTATATCCACGTCCGTCTCCTCCCTTTCGGGTGGAAACCAGCAAAAGGTGATCGTAGCCCGCGAGTTTTCGCGGCCGATCGAGCTGCTGATTGCCTCCCAGCCCACCCGCGGACTGGATGTCGGCTCCATTGAATACATCCATAACCGCATCATCGAGAAGCGCGACGAGGGGACAGGTATCCTGGTCGTCTCTTCGGAATTGGATGAAATCCTGGCTCTTTCCGACCGCATCGCGGTCATGTATCACGGCCAGATCATGGATATCATCCCGGCGGCCGAGGCCACCAGGGAAAATCTTGGCCTGCTGATGGCAGGCATGAAACCCTCGGAGACCGCTTCTGCTGCAGCCGGGCAAAAACGCCTGGAAGCGGAACGGGTCTTTTAGGAGGACATCACGTGAGCGACCAACCCATAAAATCCACCGAAGCGCGTCAGCCGGAGTCCAAGCCGAAAGCGCGCGGGAACTCTTCATTAAGAGACGCGCTGATCGTCCCTGCCCTGGCCGTATTCACCGGACTGGTCATTGGCGCAATCGCCATTGCCGCCAGCGGTGAAAATGTGTTTACAGCCTATGGCGCGCTCTTTACCGGCTCCTTCGGATCACTCGGGCAGATCATCGAAGGCTTGCGCGTCTACTTCAGCACCGGTGAAAGCAGGGAATTACTGCGCGGTATCTATCCGTTCACCGAGAGCCTCGTGGCAACAACACCCTATATTTTTGCGGCCCTGTCGGTTGCCCTGGGGTTCCGCTGTGGCTTGTTCAATATCGGCGCCGAGGGACAGGTGCTCATGGGTGCCCTGTGCTCGGCATTCGTCGGCTACAGCATTACCGGCCTGCCTGCTTTTATCCACCTCCCGCTGGCCATCCTGGGTGGAGCACTGGGCGGCGCGGTCTGGGGGATGATCCCCGGCTACCTGAAGGCCAGGTTCGGCGCACATGAAGTTGTCAACACCATCATGATGAACTGGATCGCCTTCAAACTGAGCGACTGGCTGTTGAACGGCCCGATGAAGGCTTCCGGCTTCCGCCCGGTCACCCCGAACATCGAAGAGAGCGCGGAACTGCCGCGCTTCTTCGCCGATCCCCTGCGCCTCAACTGGGGCTTCGTGCTGGCGCTGGTGGTAGCCTGGCTGGTCTACTGGTTGCTCTTCAAGACGACCTGGGGGTTCGAGATCCGATCTGTGGGTGCCAATCCCAACGCGGCGAAATATGCCGGCATGAACGTCACCCGCAATTTTGTGATGGTCATGTCGCTGGCCGGCGCGCTGGCCGGACTGGCCGGCGCCTCCCAGGTGCTGGGCGTGGATCACTGGGTGGGGCAGGGTTTCTCGGCCGGCTACGGCTTCGACTCGATTGCGCTGGCACTGCTGGGCAAGAGTCATCCGTTTGGAGTGGTCCTGGCTGCCCTGCTGTTTGGCTTCCTGCGCAGTGGCGCCACCCGGATGCAATCCATGGCCGGCATTCCAATTGACATTATCTCCATCATCCAGGGCCTTGTCGTCATCTTCATTGCGGCTCCGGCCATCATTCGCTGGATCTATCGGATCCGCATCCCAACCGCGGCAGAACAGACCGTCCTGACCCGCGGCTGGGGCAAATAACCCATCTACCGGTGAGGCTTGTATGGCAGTCGCAACCCAACAAATTGAAACGATAACCTTCCGCCGCACACGCATTGGGTACGGCATTACCCTGATCATTTTCAGCCTGCTGATCTTGCTGGCATTTGGCTTGAATACCTCGGGCACCGCCCGGACTGTATTCGGCATGAACCTGGCCGAATCACAGGCCATCCGCATCCCGGATCTGACTGTGCCATCTCAGGCCGTGATCTATGCCTGTGCTCTCATCCTTGCCTTTCTGGGTGCTTTTCAACTGGCCCGCGGCATACACAGCACAGGCGCATTGGCGGGCGTGATCGCACTGGCCTTTGTGACCGCTTTTCTTACCTGGGCGGCCGCGGACAAGTCCTTCAACCTGGTGGGCATGTTGAACACTTCACTCGTTCGAGCCACTCCCATCGCGCTGGCTGCCTTGTGTGGTGTGATCAGTGAACGTTCCGCCGTGATCAACATAGGTATCGAGGGGATGATGCTTCTTTCGGCTCAGTCTGCGGTTGTGATCGGCACACTGACAGGCAGCCTTACCCTCGGCTTGTTTGCGGCCCTGATCGCCGGTGCCCTGATCGCTGCCCTGCACGCCGTACTCGTCATCCGCTTCAAAGTGGATCAGGTCGTCAGCGGCGTGGCCATCAACATTTTCGGGACGGGCGTTACATCCTTCATCAGTTCACGCTTTCTTGAAAAGAATACGGACATGCTCAACAATTCGGGAACCTTTCCCAGCATCTCCCTGCCCCTTCTTTCGAAGATCCCGGTCCTGGGACCCGTCCTGTTCGAGAACAACCTCATCATCTACCTGACCATTCTGCTCGTGATCGTACTGCACGTGATGTTGTTTTACACCCCGTGGGGGCTGCGCACCCGCGCGGTCGGTGAACATCCCAAGGCCGCAGACACGCTGGGCGTGAATGTATATCTGGTCAGATACGTCAACGTGATCATCGGCGGGATGATCGCCGGGCTGGGCGGCGCGTACTTCACCATTGGCTCCGTCGGGCGTTTTGACGAAATCATGACGGCCGGCAAGGGCTTCATTGGACTGGCCGCGATGATCTTCGGCAAGTGGAACCCGCTGGGGGCCTATGCGTCATCCATGATCTTCGGCTTTGCCGATTCGCTGCAGGTGAAGCTGCAGATCCTGCGTGTACCGATCCCCTCCGAGTTTCTGCTCATGGTCCCATATATCGTAACGATGATCGTCCTGACCGGCGTAGTCGGACGGGCAGTCGCTCCGGCGGCAGACGGTGAAGCCTACGAAAAATGACGGAAGCCGCTCCTGATTGAAACCTTACCACCTGCCCCTCTCCCACCCGGGAGAGGGGTTTGTTTCAGGAACAAAGGGCAATAGCTGGCCGTCTGTATTCGTGTAACCCCGCACACTTCTTTAAGCATTTTATGTGGCGTGCGGGGTGTAAAATTGTTTTATCCAAAAGAGGAGAATCGAATGTTCAAGACCGCCCGCAATCTTTCCATATTTATCGTCATCCTATTAATATTCTCAGCCTGCAACCTGCCGTCGAGTGTGCCGCCGACTGAGAATGCCGTGTCGACAGCCGCTGCCTTGACCATGCAGGCCCTGCTGACGCAGTCCGTGTCATTCAGCACACCGACTTTGCCGCCGCCCGCCGCGACCAACACCCTGGCCTCGGCTCCCACGCTGCCGCCAACGGCCACGCGTGCCCCCGCGTCTGCCACACCGGTCTGCGATCAGGCCCAGTTCGTCAAGGATGTAAATATCCCGGACGGCTCGCAGCTGGCTCCGAACGCCTCGTTTACGAAGACCTGGCGGCTGAGGAATGCCGGTGTCTGCACGTGGTCTGGCTATACCCTGGTGTTCGATAGCGGGGATTCCATGGGCGGAGTTCCACAGTCGATTGGAACGGTCAACCCTGGCCAGGAAGTGGATGTTTCGGTTACCTTTACGGCTCCTGCCACGGCCGGCTCCTATCGCGGCTATTGGCGGATCCGGAACTCAACGGGGGTCCTGATCCCGATCCTGGGCGGGACACAGGGACGCTCGTTCTTTGTCGACGTCAAGGTGGTGGTCGCCAGCTCCGGACTCGATCTGCATACGAAGGCTACGGATGCCAATTGGGTCGGCAGCGGCGGCAGTGTCTCCTTCGGCGGGCCGGATACCGACACAAATGGATTTGCAATGTACCGCAACAACCAGAAATTGGAGGACGGCTCGACCCCGGGCAAGGTCCTGGAGATCCACCCACAGTGGGTAAACGACGGCGTGATGACCGGGCTTTATCCTGCTTACACGGTGGTGTCGGGTGAGCACTTCAGGGCCAAGATAGGCTTTCTGGCTCTCAGTGACGGGACGTGTGGTACGGGGAACGCCAAATTCCAGTTGAATTACAAGGAATCGGGCGTGCTCAAGCCTCTTGGCGAATGGACCGATACCTGCGATGGGAGCTTAAAGAGTATTGACGTAAATCTAAGCACTATTGCAGGCAAAACCGTTCAATTTGCCCTGGCTGTGCTGGCAAATGGTTCACCCGGGCAGGATTGGGCAGTCTGGGTCGCGCCAGAGGTCAGGATACCGTGATAGAATGGCGGGCGCCCGAATGATATCGGGCGCTTTTTATAAGCAGGTATAATAAATGCCCCATCGATCCGCTCCGCTACATTTCATGGAAAGGAAGTGTTAATGTTTGATCTTCGCAACTATAAAATTTTGGCTGTGGTGATGGCCGTGGCCTTGCTCATTCCTGCATGTGGCTCTCCGGGGCAACAATCTGCCATTTCCACGGCGGTTGCACAGACCGTGCAGGCGCAGAGCCCATCAGAAACCCTGACTGTTCCGCCGGCCACTGCCCTGACAGATACGCCGTCGCCTCTGGCCACGCCGGCAGCCTCCGCCACGGTCACCGCAACACCATTGACCCAGGCATCCAATGTTGAGCTTTGCACGGCCAGCGCTTCTCTTGTCAAGGAAACTATCCCTGATGGCACCATCGTCCCGGCCGGGACCACATTTACCAAGGTCTGGCATATTCTCAACAGTGGTACGTGTATCTGGGATTCAAACTGGCAGTTGGTCTATTATGGCGGTGACCTGATGGATGGCTCGGCCGTCTATAAGTTCCCGCAGCCGGCACAACCCGGTGAAACCGTACAGGTTCCGGTGATCCTCAGGGCTCCTGCCCAGGGAGGGACACACACCGGTGAGTGGATGCTGAAGTCGCCCTGGGGCAAGGTGTTTGGCGTCGGTCAATACAGCGTCCCGATGACCGTTTCCATCGTAGTGGGCAGCGGCACCCCCGAAAACAGAAGGACGGAGACTGCCTTTGGCGTTACCGCTGTGACCTATAGTGTCGAGCGCACATGTGCTCCTGCTAATACTTTTTACACGATCACCGCCAACATCACCAGCAACGGGCCGGTCAAAATCAACTTTATCTGGGTGCAAAGTGATGGCAATAGCGACGCGACCAATCTGCTCACCTTCACCGAAGCCACGACAAAATCCGTCCAGCGGGAATGGTCTCAACACAAAGACACCGCTCCAACCCAGCGCTGGGTGCAGGTGATTGTCACCGATCCCACCTATCAGGAATTCGATAAGGTATTACTCCCCGACTTTTGCTACTATGAACCCTAAGCAGGGAACGAAGAGAGCCTGTGGTTTCCGCAGGCTCTCTTTATTTGGGAACTCCGAAACCACCTGAAACGTCTTATTTAGTGGCTTAAATTTGACCCGGAGGCATTGATGCGCAGTCCACAGTTCAAGAAGTTTCTGATTCCCATTGCTGTTCTGGCAGCCGCGGTTCTGGCCTGCAACGGTCCATTCGCGGCTTCGACCCCCCAGCCGGCAGCCACGCTTAACGCGCTCTATACGGCTGCTGCCCAAACCCTGGAAGGCATGTCCACCCAGGCGGCGATCACCGCACAATTCTCACCCACACCCACACTGTCCATAGCCACGGCCAGCCCGATTATCCTGGCCAGCTCTACAGCGGTCCCGCCGCTTTCGCCTGCCCCTGTCAGTCGCTGCGACGCGGCTGCCTTTGTCAGCGATGTGACCTATCCGGATGGCTCAACGGTAACGGTGGGAGGTGCGTTCACAAAGATCTGGCGGCTGAAAAATATCGGTACGTGTACGTGGACACCCTCCTATGCGCTTATCTACGTCAGCGGGGAACGATTCAGTGCAGCCTCCGCCGTCTCCCTGCCGACCAACGTTGGCCCCGGTCAGACCGTCGATGTTGCCGTCAATCTGACCGCGCCCGGTCAAAGCGGTCGTTACCGCGGCTTCTGGAAGCTGCGCAATGCCTCGAATGTTCTGTTTGGGATCGGACCGGCCGCCGATTCAAACTTCTATGTGGATGTGAACGTGAGCGGCTATGCCGTAACGGGTTACGATTTTATTGCCAATTATTGTGAGGCCCATTGGGAAAACGGTTCACGCAATCTCCCCTGCCCTGGGTCTGAAGGAGATAAACGCGGCTTTGTCCTGATGCTGGATTCCCCCAAAATGGAGAATGGCAATTCGCAGGGCAAAGGACTGCTCACCTATCCTGAGAAAAGCAACGACGGCTGGATCAGCGGCCGATACCCCGGCTTCGATGTTCGAACCGGCGACCGGTTCCAGGCCCTGATCGGCTGTCAGTATAAAGCCAATGACTGTGACATGATTTTCCGCCTCCAGTATCAGATTGGCAGCGGCACGATCCGGACCCTCGGGCAATGGCGTGAAGTATATGAGGGCCAGTTCTATCCGATCAGCCTGGACCTGAGCACGCTGCAGGGCGAGCGGGTCAAATTCATCCTGTCGGTGCTTGCGAACGGCTCCTCCCATGAGGATTTTGCACTGTGGGTCAATCCGCGCATCACGCGCCAGAGCTCCAATCCGCCCACCAGGACTCCCTCCGCCACGCTGACAGCCTCCCCGACCGCCACACCGACGTCCACCCCCACTCCGACCTTTACACCCACTCCGGTCACGCCCACGGATACGCCCACTGATACTCCGCCCCCCTGACAGCAGTAAGTAAGCCATCCCTGCATACAGCAAGCTCACCTGCAATATGCAGGCAATGGGCTTGCATACTGCAAGGAGTACCTTGCAGTATAATAAAAGTAGAGATACTTCTCCGGCAAGTAGTTTCAGCAAATCATTTTCACCGTAAATTCGTGGAGGTAAAAACATGCTCGTTCGAAAATCCCTGCGGCGCATCCTGCTCATGCTTCTGACCGCCGCCGTAGCCCTTACAGCGTGCAACGTGGGCGCCGCGCCCGTTCCAACTGTCGATGTTAATGCAGTTAACACTGCTGCGTTTGCCACAGCCCTGGCGCAGATATCCGGCCAACAGACCCAAACGGCCCTGGCCGCGCCTTCCGCGACCCCATCTCCGACCAATACGACAGCCTCTCCCCTGATCACCGTTGCAGCCGGCAACGGGACGATCTTGCCCCCCGCCACCGTGTCCTTCCTCAACCCCAACACCACCCCACTGGCGGGGTTCACCCCCCTTGCTTCGCCGGCTGCTCCGGCAGCGACCGTTTCCCTGGGAGACGCCTGCAATAACAATGCCTTTGAAGGCGATATAACGATCCCGGATGGGAGCGTAATAGAACCAGGTGTGAATTTCCAAAAGGTCTGGAAGCTCAGAAATACGGGCACCTGCTTATGGGATGACGGATATTCCCTGGTTTACATCGGTGGCAGCAAACCGGATCTTGATCCTTACACCTTCAATTTCAGCAAGACAAAGGATAATGATTTCGTTCCGGGAGGTGAGGCCATCAATATTGCCATCAATTTGACATCCCCATGCAC
>JBAVVF010000874.1:0-2314 GCA_049697155.1 Anaerolineales bacterium | reverse complement strand
CGCTGAGTAACATCACCGCCAGTGAAAACGACGGCGTTGGTGCTTATCTCAACAACGTTTTCTATGAGAAGGCCTTAAATCCGCGCAACATCATCCTGAAAGGCTGGGGCACCTTTGTCAACAACGGCCTGAATGGTCTGGAGTTCTATGCCTCCGGCTCCGTCACCCTCAGCCGCATCACCGCGGATGGGAATCAGTCTGTGGGTCCCGGCACGGGGAATGGCGTCGTGGGCGAGGCAGGTACCAGCATTACCTTCACCTGCGGCAGCCTGAACCTCAACGATGTTGCCGGCTACGACCTGACAGCCGGTACGTTCATCGTGCTCAAGGGCGTCTTCACCTATGGCAACGGGACAGCTAATTCTGCCACTTATGGCACAACAATCAGCATTACCCGCAGCTGCCCATTACCCTAGTCTGTCAGATCGAAATACTGATCGAAGTTAGACGAATAAAGAGGGACGGTCTCGATGAGACCGTCCTTTCTTTTTTGTGGACCGTGCCGGCCCACTGCCGTAGCTTCGGTGTCAGCCTCTGCTCGAAATTAGGTTATCATTGAGGGACGGTCACGCGGCCGTCCCTCAACACTTTATGCAAAAGGACTTCACCCATGAACAAAACCAATTCGACGACCCCTGTTATCATCCTTTCAGTTGTCGCAATCGCTGCCTCGCTGCTGAGCAGCTGTACCCCCACCGCAACGCTTCCACCGGCGGAGACAGACGTTCCAACAGCGGTATTACCGACCACCACACCCGATCCCTGCGCCCCTGAGAATATCGAGTCCACAATCGTCGAGTTCGACAAACTCTCACGTGAATTCTCGGACAGTTTCGTCCTGGCGCAGAACACGCCGGCCGCCCAGCTCTCGCCGACAATCGCTGCCATGCAGAATATCCGCCGGCGGGCCGAGGATTTCACAGTGCCATCCTGCCTGTTCAAGCTGAAGGAATATCAACTGGGCTTTATGAATACCGCCATCAACACCTCCCTGCTTCTATATTCGTCATTTTCGGGCGATCCCAGCCAGACCCTGAACCAGGAACAGGTAAATACGATTGTCGGCCAGGTCAACCAGCTCATGGCCCAGGCCAACGACTTTGGGAACAAATATACGACCGAAATGGCCCGTCTGATGGGAATTACCCTGACGCCGCCGCCAACCATGGACCCAAACATCCTTCTCACCCTGACTCCGGGCGCACCGACAGCCGCCCCGTAAGCAGGAATCATTACGAAGTTGCCCGGCGTGCTCCGAAAGCGCAATTCAATTCAAGAGCTGATGTTACGCAGGCAAGGTACCCTCACCACTGAGAACACGGAATCCACAGAGATTTTTAAGGGTTTTCTCCGTGTTCTCAGCGCGCTCTGTGGTGAAACTGCGTAAGGTGAGTTAAGAGTACAGGAGAGTGAATGAAATTCGAAACGCTTGCCATCCATGCCGGGCAGGAGCCCGATCCCGACAACGGCGCGGTCATGACACCCGTTTATCTGACATCCACATACATGCAGGACGGGGTCGGGAAGCCGCGCCAGGGCTATGAGTATTCGCGCACTCAAAATCCGACGCGCAAGGCCCTGCAGGATTGTCTCGCGGCCCTCGAAGGCGGTGCCCACGGTCTGGCCTTCGCCTCCGGGCTGGCCGCGACCGACACGGTCCTGCGCCTGCTCAATGCCGGGGATCATGTGCTGGCCGGCAACGATGTTTATGGCGGCACCTTCCGTTTGTTTGACAAGGTCCTGCGCCGCTTTCAACTGGACTTTACGTTCGCCGACACCACCGACCCGGAGTCGGTGGCCGAGGCCCTGACTACCTCCACGCGGCTCGTCTGGCTGGAGACACCGACCAATCCCCTCCTGCGCGTCACGGACATCCGCGCGGTGGCTGAGATCGTCCACGCTCACCAGAATAAGCCATTGCTTGTCGTGGACAATACCTTTGCCACCCCCTATCTTCAGCGGCCGCTGGAGTTGGGTGCAGACATCGTCGTGCACTCGATGACCAAATACCTGGGCGGGCATTCGGATGTAGTTGGCGGCGCGGTTGTCGTCAAGGACAGGGAACTGGCGGAGAAACTCGCCTTTCTGCAGAACGCGGTCGGTGCCGTGCCCGGTCCGCTGGACTGCTTCCTGGTCCTGCGCGGGGTCAAGACCCTGCCCGTCCGCATGGACAGGCATGCGGAGAACGCACTGGCGATCGTTGAATTGCTCGAGGAACATCCGGACGTGGAAACATTCATGTATCCATTTCATCCGTCCCATCCCCAGCACAAGGTCGCGCGGGGACAGATGAAGAATGGAGGCGGGATGATTT
>JBAVVF010000873.1:0-2419 GCA_049697155.1 Anaerolineales bacterium | reverse complement strand
GGAGAGGTTTCCATTTCAGGCACCCGCGGCGACGTGAGCATCCTCAACAGCTTCGGCGACGTGACGCTTCAAAACATCGAAGGCCAGGTCACCGTCGATACCCAGAGCGGGCGGGTGGACGCCTCTTCGATCAACGCCGGCAGCCAGAGCATCGACCTGTCGTCGGGCTTCGGAACGGTATCTCTGGATAGAGCCACCGGCAAAGATATCACTCTGGAATCGAACAGCGGTGTCCTGGAAATGAGCGACGTGCGCGCATCCGGCAAGGTGAGCATGTCGACAGACTTCGGGGATGTCCGCTTCGACAATGGTTCAGCAAACTCGCTCGCGGTCGACACGAACAGCGGCAAGCTGACGCTTGAGTCCCTTACCCTGCGCGGCGCTCTGACCGCCAAGAGCGAATTCGGCGAGATCAGCCTGGAGCAGGTCAAGGCCGCCTCCTACGACGTGGAAACCAACAGCGGCTCCATCACAGTGGATGGTGCCAGCGGCAAGGTCAAGGCCCATTCCGGCTTCGGCTCGGTGACCGTCAAAAATGCAGAGGCCGCGACGATCGACCTGAGTACCCAGAGCGGCCCGGTGGAGTTCGAAGGTTCGCTCGGCGAAGGCCCCCACAGCGTCCACTCGGACTTTGGCGAGATCAGCCTCACCCTCCCGGCCGACTCAGCCCTCAACGTGGACCTGAAAACAGACTTCGGCTCGATCAAGTCCGAAATCCCGATCACGGTCGTCCTCTCGGGCGACATCGAGAAGAGCCATCAGACGGGCACAATGAACGAGGGCGGCGCGCAGCTTACGGTCGAGACGCAGAGCGGAAGCATTTCCATCCTGGCCGGCAAATAACGAACCCATAACCCCGAAGGCGAAAACCTTCGGGGTTATGCTATCATCTACGGGAAAGGAGTCCAGATGAGCGACCTTTTCCTGTGCCTGGGTCTGATCGGGGTCGTTGCGATCGTTTTCGGATTTCTCGCATTCCTGCGGTATCTCAACTATAAAGAGACGCTTACATTCGCCGAGAAGGGATTGCCGCGCCCCGAACAAAAGCCTGGCAGCGGACTTCTGCGCTGGGGGATTCTGACCAGTGCCCTCGGACTCGCTCTTTCCCTGGGACTCTATCCGATTGGCTTTTCGGCGGGGGATAGCTATCCGCTCCATCTCGGACCCTGGATGCTGGGAGGCTTCGTGCCGCTTTTTCTCGGCCTCGGCCTGGTCCTGCTCCATTTTCTCACCCAAAAGGACTAACGGTATCCTGTTTGCACTTGTGAAAACCAGCAGCCTGAGAGTCTTTGAGAGTTTCCCTACGTAGAATTAGCCTTGCAGAAAGGAATCTATTTATGGAAATTCCAAGACACTGGAGACTCAAAAAACAACGCTACGGGCTGGTCGGAGAGGTCTGCCCGCACTGCGACAGCAAGATTTTCCCGCCCCGCGACGTCTGCCCGAACTGTGGCGATGAAGCCAAGCAGCTCTACACATTCAGCGGCAAGGGTGAGGTTTACTCATTTACCACCATCTACGAGGCTCCCACCGGATATGATAGCAATGCGCCGTATACCGTTGCGCTTGTCAAGCTGGATGAGGGTCCCATGATCACTGCCCAATTGACCGACGTAGACAACAACGCCGTAAAAATCGGCATGCACGTGGAGATGGTTACCCGCAAGATGCGCAATGACGGCGATGAGCGTGGGTTGATTGTCTACGGGTATAAGTTCCGCCCCGTTGGATTTGGCCGCGTGTAGGCAAACCACCACCTGATTGGCTGTTTGACCCATTTTCCAGCAGCGCAAGCAGGTTCAGGCTTATCTCAACGTGTAGCTCACGGTTCCGATCAATTGTGACTCTCCGAACCAGAGTACTTACAGCTTGTTTCTTAAGCTCAAAAATCTCACACCGCTCCTCAGCATTCTGAGGGGCGGTGTTTAATGACTCTATCCCTGTCCGTAGATCCTCCAGGTATTCAATCACCGCTGTCTCCCAATCCCCTAAAGACTCAATATCAACTGCCTGACTCACAGAGGCGAGGTCACGCTTTAGACTTAATTCCTGTAAAGACAGCGCGCCTAGCTGGTAATTCATATCTTCTTCACTAATCCCACCTTTACGCGCCTGAGTAATCACCCATTGGCGCTCTAATATGATGGCATCCAGTTCCTTTTGTATATTCTCCTGTTCTTTTCCCAACGAAGCTGCATTAGCTCGCAACTCTTCGATCACATTACATGCTTGAGCGAGCAGAATCTCAGGCTGATTTATTGCTCTACATACCTTTTCCCAAACATCGTCATCGGCTTTTTTGCTTCCTATCGTACGAGGACAGTCTGATGATACATGCTCAGGATGTACTTGTGGGCAGTAATAAACGCCCGTTCGGGTCTTACGTTCTATCCATTCGCCGTGACGATTACGGCGCTTC
>JBAVVF010000872.1:0-5058 GCA_049697155.1 Anaerolineales bacterium | reverse complement strand
TCCCGAGTCAGCGTGAAGACGGCATTCGTCAGGTCCCTGACGCCAGACAGCCGCAGCATTTCACGGACTGCTTTTGCATTTGTCCAGTAATCATGATTGCCCAGCACGGCAAAGGCAGGAATGGATGCAGCCAGCGGCGACAGCACCTTCGCCAGGTCACTAATCCATTGCCTGGCGGCATCGGGGAAGCTGCGACCCACAAGAAAATCGCCTGTCATCAGCAGAACGTCAGGCTTTTGCGCCACGATCAGGTCCGCCACATGCTGAAAACGGGCAAGGTTCATCCAGCCGCCCATGTGAATATCACTGATCTGTGCCATGCGAAAACCGGAAAACGCCCGCGGAAGCCTTGCCAATTCCAGCCGCACGGTTTCAATTTTGAACCCATTTGGGTTCATCAGGAGGCCAAGACTCATAGACTATGGACTGAAGACATCATCCGTTTTGGCCGCCATGATGAAGTCGTTCCTATGGAGTCCCCCGATCTTATGCGTCCACCAGTTGATCGTAACCTTGCCCCATTCCGTCACGATCAGGGGATGGTGATCCTCTTCTTCGGCAATTGCACCGATCTTGTTTGTGAACTCCAGCGCCTGGGCAAAGATCTTGAACTTGAAGATCTTTTCAAGACGTTTCATTCCATCCACTTCCCTGACCTGCCAGTGATGGACATGCAGCAGCAGGTCCTCGATCTCGGCGTCTGTCAGAGTCGGTTCATCGCCGCGGCAAGCTATACATTTTCCTGCAGCCAGGTTGATCACGATCCACTTCCTTTCTAAAGCGATACCAAACTAACAGTAAAACGGTGAAAGACGGCGAAGGTGCACTGGAAGTCTCGCCGTCTTTCACCGAAATTCCTTCTCAGCCCAGAGCCTGGACGATCTTCTGGACATCCCTGGGGCTCGCGAGATGGATGCGCAGCACTTTTCTGTCAGCCTCGATCAGCGCCTCGTAATCTCCCAGCGCCTGCGCCCGGATCAGCGTTCCAAAGCTCAAGCCTTCGGTCGGGATATCCACGTCCACCTCGGGGTCAGCCGTGATCTGGATGAACAGCGCGTTCTTCGGCCCGCCTTTGTGGAACTGTCCCGTCGAATGCTGAAAGCGTGGGCCAAAGCCGGCAGTCACGGCATTGCCCGTCCGGGCGCGGATGGCGGCCCGCATCGCCTGCAGCGCCTCGATCATCTGTCCGCTGCGGGGCAGATAGGCGTTGATGGCGACATAGCCGCCCGGTTTGGCTTTCTTGAGGAAACCGTTCAAAACTGTTTTCAACGTCGCGCCGGTCACGGCGGACGGAGCAAAGACCTTCATGCCATCTGCCTTCCAGGCCGGCTTGCCCTCTTTGAGCTTGCCTTTCGCTTGATACTCTTCGATTTTCTGCTTCGTAATCTTCTTGCTGGTTTCCACATTCGGCTGGTCGAAGGCGTTTACTCCGAGAATGGAACAAGCCACGGCCGTCGCGATCTCCCAGCGATACATCTCGGCGCCCACGTCATACACACCTGGAATTTTGAACTCCAGAACGGGATGTCCGGCCTCACGCAGTGCCTTGATTCTCTCATCGAAGACGCCGGTTTTCCGCAGGTAGACAAACAATCTGTCTTTTCCATATTCTTTCACACGACCAAGTGGCTCGAGTGGCACGGGCAGGATGCCTTTCCCATGCTTGCCGCTGGACTCGGCGACAATCTGTTCGATCCAGAACGCGAAGGCGGATAACGGCGGGTCGCTCAGGACCGTCAGCTTGTCGCGGCCTGCGAGAGCGGCTTCGCCGATGACGGCTCCCAGGACCAGGCCGGGATTGCGGGCCGCCGGGACGTGCTCGCCGCACTGGCTCTTCATCCAGTCGGCGCAGTCGAGCAGACGGCTCAAATCCATCCGCAGCAGCGCGGCCGGGACCATGCCGAAGTCGGTCAGGGCGGAGAACCGTCCACCCACGGATGGGTCGGAGGAAAAGATCTTTCTGAATTTGCGTTTCGCTGCCAGCGCTTCCAGGGACGTTCCGGCGTCGGTGGTGGCCGCAAAACGGGAACCGTCTTTTTTACTCTTCTTCCAAAAATAATCCAGTCCGGCCATCGTCTCCGCCGTCCCACCTGATTTGCTGGCAACGATGTAAAGGCTTTTGTCAGCGGGATACGCTTCTCCGGCTCTGGACACCTCTTCGGGGTCTGTGGAATCAAGAATACCCAGACAGACCGGAGCGTCAACGCCCTCCGAATCCAGCAGCGAGGCGAACACCTCCGCGGTCAGGGACGAGCCGCCCATACCCAGCACAAGAACCCGATCCACTTCACCCTTTTGCAGGACTTCATCCGCAAAGGATTTGTATTCCTGCAGACGTGCACGCGCTTTGTCCGGTGAGTCCAGCCAGCCGAGGCGCTTGCGGACTTCCGCCTGACCTTCGGTGTCGGCGGCCCATAAGGTGGGATCATGGCTCCACAGCCGCGCGGGGACGGCATCCGCTTCCAGCTGCGCGACGCGCCTGGCAACAGGACCGGCAATCGGTCCAAGAGAGGAAACGGCGTTCTTCCTGCGCTCATCGATCGTGCTTAGCAGCTGTGTGAAGGCATCGGCGAAAGCCTTGACTCCCTCATCTTCCAGCTCCTGAGTGACCACATCCATTGAAATGCCCGCGGCCTCGAGCTGAGCGATCACAGCCCGGGCCTGATCGAGGTCACGCGTGAGGGTCACTTCCGCAATGCCGTGATCGCGCACCGCTTCGAGCGTGGCGGGCGGGACGGTGTTGATCGTCTCGGGGCCGATCAGGTTATCGACATAAATGGTGTCGGGGTAGTCCGGGTTCTTGGTGCTGGTACTGGCCCAAAGCGGTCGCTGAACGCGCGCACCCTTGACTTTGAGCTTCTCCCAACGATGGCTGGTAAAGACTTCCTGATATTGATCATAGGCCAGCTTGGCATTCGCAATGGCGGCTTTCCCGCGCAAGGGGCTTCCTTCGGGAAGCCTGGGATCGATCTTTGAGTCCACCCGTGAGACAAAGAACGAAGCCACCGACGCAATGTGCTCAACAGAGTGGCCTGCTGCGATGTGATCCTCAAGCCCGCTGAGATAGGCTTCCATCACTTCCGCATAAAGCTTCAGTGAGAAAATCAGCGTGATATTGACATTGATGCCGACGGAGATCGCCTTGCGAATGGCCGGTATGCCTTCCTTTGTGGCGGGAATCTTGACCATCAGGTTGGAACGGTGGACACGGGCCCAGAGCTGCTCCACCTGGGCGAGGGTCGCTTCGGTGTCATGGGCGCGGTCCGGGCTGACCTCGATGCTTACATAGCCATCCCCACCGTTGGTTTCCTCGTACAGAGGCTGGAACAGATCGCAGGCCGCCCGGATATCTTCGATGGCAAGCTGCCAGAAGATCTTCTCCGCGTCCCAGCCTGCCCACGCCAGAGGCAGCAGAGCAGAGTCATAATCGTTCGTTTTCGCAATGGCGTTATTGAAAATGGTGGGGTTTGACGTCATGCCGCGGATGTCGCCGCGCTCGATCATGGCTTTGAGCTCGCCGTTTTCCAGCCAGCTGCGCTGGATGTTATCCATCCACAGGGATTGTCCAAGTTGAGTAAGTTTTTCAATCGTGTTCATATTTCCTCAGAAATTGGTTTGAGATTCGTTTTCGAGCATAAGTGAACGCAGATGAAAGGGATTTTGATGAAACAGCGTTAATCCGCGTGAACCCGTGGTGATTTAATTTCAGGCTAAAGAAATACTCTTCATTTCATAATGCAGAAATGGTAACCGGTTCATTCCTGCTACCCACCGTCTTCCTGAAGAACGGCAGTTGCGAGGGTTCACTCACCCGGCATGTTCCAGTTTCCTGATCTTTCCGACCCGCCTGGCGAGTCTTTCCCCGCCCGCATCATTCCCGATATAGCGCGCCGACAAGAATGCCTTGATCAGCTCGATGGCGAGTTCGGGTCCGATCACACGCGCGCCGAGACACAGCACGTTCATGTCATCGTGGCGGACTCCCTGCGCGGCGGAATAGGTATCGTGACAAAGACATGCGAACACACTCTTCAATTTGTTGGCGGCAATACAGGCGCCCACTCCGGAACCACAAACCAGGATTCCGCGCTCCGCTTCGCCGCTTTGGACGGCCCGCCCAACCTTTTCACTGTAGTCCGGGAAGTCCACGGACTCGGCGCTGTCTGTGCCCATATCGATCGGCTCATGTCCCGCCGCACGGATCGCGTCGAGCACCGTTTTCTTCAACGGGAAACCAGCGTGATCAAATCCAACTGCAATTTTCATAAAAACCTCAACAGACCTCACAGGTCTTAAGACCTGTGAGGTCTGTAACCTTATAAAAGTTCCTTCGCCTTTGCGAACACATTCTCAACAGTAAACCCAAAGTTTTCAAAGATACCCTTATACGGAGCGGAGGCTCCATAATGATCGAGCCCGAGCACCGACGTTGCGTAGCGCTCCCAGCCGAGAGTCGCGCCTGCCTCGACGGCCAGCCGCCGCGTGACCTTTTTCGGCAGCACGGACTCACGATAGGACTCATCCTGCGCCTCGAACAATTCCCAGCTGGGGAAGGAAACGACGCGCACGGCGACTCCTTCAGCGAAAAGCTTTTCTGCGGCGCCATAGATCAGACTGACTTCCGAACCGGAGGCCATCAGGATAAAGCGCGGCTTCTTACCAAAATCCTTCAGCACATACGCGCCTTTGCTCAACAGGCCGCGATCCGTGCCTTCCAGCGTCGGGACGTTTTGGCGCGTCAGAGCCAGGACGGTCGGGCCGGCCGTATGTGTAAGGGCAACTTTCCAGGCATCGACCACTTCGTTGGCGTCGGCCGGGCGGATCACCGTCAGGTGAGGCGTCGCCCGCAAGGCCATCAGGTGTTCGATCGGCTGGTGAGTCGGACCATCTTCCCCCAGTCCAACGCTGTCGTGCGTAAATACAAAGATGGATGGGATACCCGAGATCGCCGCGATGCGGATGGCCGGCTTCATGTAATCGGAGAAGACCATGAACGTCCCGCCGTAGGCAATGACGCCCCCGAACAGATTCATTCCGTTCAGGGCCGCGCCCATCCCA
>JBAVVF010000871.1:0-2665 GCA_049697155.1 Anaerolineales bacterium | reverse complement strand
GGTATTCAACGCCGGGGACGGCGCTGAGAGCGAAAGATATTTTGGAGGTGAGAATGCCCAACACAGTTCGTGATTGGATGTCAAAGCCTGTTATCGTTGTCGACCCGGATTCAAGTGTCAAGTATGCTCTCACGTTGATGCGCCGCCGCAAGATCCACAGCGTGGTGGTTGCCATGTCGGAAAAGAATCCCACCTATGGCATTGTGACTTCGACGGATATCCGCGACAAGATCGTGGCGGCGGGACGCAACCCTGCCGAGCTGACCGTGCGTGAGATTATGTCCGGTCCGATCATTACCGGCAACCCGGACTGGACCCTGATGGAATGCTCGAAGGTCATGCAGGAACATCACATTCACCACCTGCCCATTGCCGATGAAAGCGGCGCCCTGATTGGGCTCATCAGCGCCACTGATATTTTTGTGGCAGTGGAGGAGACCGGCTGGCAGGAGAAGGAAGAATAATCTGGAGGGGCGAGGTCCTCTCGCCCACCTGACATCGATCATGCAGAAACAGAAATACTACGTCGTCTGGAAGGGATACAAACCCGGCATCTACACCTCGTGGGCGGAATGTGAAAAACAGGTGAAAGGCTTTGGCGCGGCTCAGTACAAGGCATTTGAGTCGCTCAAGGAAGCGGAAACCGCCTACCGGTCCAGGTATGAGGAATTCAAAGGGAGATCCTCCTCCCAGGGAAAGTGGCGAGCGGCGAGCATCAAGCCGCTCCTGCCGTCCATTTGCGTGGACGCAGCCTGCAATGGGTCGCCCGGGAAGCTTGAATATCGCGGGGTATTCACAGACTCGCAAAAAGAGATCTTTCGCATCGGGCCCTTCCCGGACGGCACGAACAACGTCGGCGAATTCCTGGCCATCGTCCATGGCCTGACGTGGCTGGCGAAACATGAAAAGCAATTGCCGATCTATTCCGATTCTGAAAACGGGATCTCCTGGGTATATACCGGCAAATGCAGGACACAGCTCAGGCACACCGGGAAAAACGCGCCGCTCTTTGTCCTGATTCGCAGCGCCGAAAACTGGCTGGCTGAAAATGAATTGGATGATGACGCGGTCCTGAAATGGGATACCAATCTGTGGGGCGAGATCCCGGCTGACTTCGGCAGGAAATGAGTCTATTGCCGAAATGATGAACTCACCTTACGCAGTTTCAACACGGAACGCACTGAGAACACAGAGAAAATCCTTTAAAAATCTCTGTGGACTCCGTGTTCTCCGTGGTGAAGGTGCCTTGCCTGCTTAACATCAGTAATGAAGTGGCTCAAGCTGTCCTGGAAGATCGGCCAAATCTCCGGCGTGGAGGTCCAGCTTCATGTCTCGCTCCTGCTCAGCATCCCGATCACATACTTTATCTTCCGTCCGGCGAACGTACGGGATGCTTTGATCGCACTGATGTCGCTGGCCGGCTTTCTGCTTTCCATTCTGCTCCACGAAGTGGGCCATGCCCTGGCGGCGAAGATGGTGAAAGTGGAAGTGAAAAGCATTGTGGTCTGGCTGCTGGGTGGCTTTACGCTCCTGGGCCGCGAACCGGCCAAGCCCGCTCAGCGCCTTCTGGTCGATTTTGCCGGACCCTTTGTGACCATCCTGCTGGCCGCATCGTTCTTTGCAGTCTATTACTTCCTTCCTGACATATCATCCTCCTCCTGGATAGTGCCTTTCGCCAGGCTCCTGGCTGCACTGATTCTTATAAACGTCGTTCTCTTTGTGTTCAACATGCTGCCCGTCTACCCGCTGGATGGCGGGAACATCGTGCATGCTTTGCTGGAGCTCTTTTTCGGCAAGTCCGCGGCCAACCTGATCACGATGATCGTCAGCCTCCCGATCCTGCTGGGACTGATCGCCCTGGGGCTTTATACGCGTGACTTTATCCTGCTGATCTTCTGCGTGTTCATCGCCCTGGCCATCAGTACATTGAACGCGCGGACGCTGCACTGGGCGAACCTGGGCATCAACTATCTCTTCCGGCGGGGAGCATATCACTTCATGCAGGGCGACCTGGACCGGGCCGTGCAGATTCTCACGCGCGAGATCGAGCGCAAGCCGCAGCAGGCCAATCCTTACATGTTCCGGTCGGCTTGTTATATCCATATGCTGCAGATTGAAAAAGCGCAGGCGGACCTGCTGCGCGCCTTGGAGCTTGCCCCCGACAACGAGATGTGTTTGCTGCTGCGCGGCGATCTGCACTTTATCGACAGGGATTACGACTCCGCCCTGGAGTGGTACGAGAAGGCCCACCAGCTCCACCCAAAATCCGCGCTGCCATATTATGGCTGTGCAATCGTCAAGAAGGTCAAAGGGGAATTCCAGGCTGCCCTGGAGGACTTCGATAAGGCGGTCTCGCTTCGGATCGGGTTCCCGATTTGTCACGTCGAACGTTCCATGGCGTATTTCAGGCTTGGAAACCTGGACGCAGCCCACAAGGATCAGGAAACCGCATTACTTCTTTCCGAAAAGGATGCGCTGACCCGGGCCGAATTCGCTCATCAGGCCTATGAGGGCTATCTGGATTGGGCCGAAGACTATTACGGCTGGGTTCTCAGCAAGCGGCCGCGCTCCTGGTATGCCTACCAGGGCCGGGGCGATGCCTGCCGGGCGAACCGCGAGTATGAGAAAGCCATCCTCGATTATACAAAGGCAATCGGACTCAATC
>JBAVVF010000870.1:0-2607 GCA_049697155.1 Anaerolineales bacterium | reverse complement strand
ACAATGTACTGATCCAGGGTGTGGGTGATACAGGGGTGGGACTCTCGATTGCAAAGACTCTGACCGAGGCACAGAAGGGACGCATCTGGGTGGAAAGTGAACCGGGTGTGGGCGCCACGTTCAGCGTCCTCCTGCCGATTGCCAAAAACGGTTCCGTAAAAAGCACGGAGAGTTAGAGCATGCAGTCCCTGCGCCAACTGGGAGGCGGAGTCATCATCGGAATTATTTCCGTGATTCTGGTCCTCGGGGGAATCCTGCTCTCGTTGGCCGAATCCCTGCCCTCGCCCGCCACGCCCACCCTTATTCCTCCCACATTCCCGCAAAGCTTTCCCACCCCGACTGTCATCCCCGCGCTAACCCTGTCCACCGAAACCGCGACCCAAACGGAAACCCCATCTCCTTCTGCCACCCTCGCGTTGCTGTCTCCCACCTCCTGCACTCCGCCGGTCGGATGGCTGCGCATCACGATTACCCTGAGCGAGACCATCTATTCGGTCGCGCAGCGTTATAAGACCACTGCCGAAAGTTTGAGCGCAGCCAACTGCCTTACTACATTCGATCTGCCCGCCGGACTGCCCTTGTACGTGCCTCCCGTTCCGACGGTCACGGTTGTGCCCTGCGGCGCGCCCGCCGGTTGGGTCAAGACCCACGTCGTGCAGGCCGGCGATAACCTGTATCGCATCGCACTCTCGTATGGACTGACCTTCCCCCAGCTTCAGCGGGCCAACTGCATGGGCGGCTCGACGACCATCTACGCGGGGCAAAGGTTATGGGTCCCGAACATTCCCACCCGCACCCCCGTGCCCGGTGTGACCATCGTCCCGGACTTCCCCAGCGCGACTTCCACGCCAACCACCCCGCCGACTGCGACGGATACTCCGACCGCCACCGCGACCCCTACCGCAACCGACCTGCCGACCGCGACCTTCACCTATACACCAACGGCAACCGTTACGCAGTCCACCTCACCTTAGCATATGAAGAAGATCTCCTCCATCATGCTTCTCGCGGGGTTGTTACTCGCCGGATGCGGGGCCGCCGCGCCGGGTCAACAGGCCCTGCCATTTGTTTTCGTGACGGTCCCGCCAAATGCTTCACCGACCCCGACTCCCTTCCAGCCGGTCCCCTGGACGCCGACCGGGACCTATCAGCCCCCCGCCAATACCCTCACCCCGACCGCGACCCTCCCCCCGCCGACCGAAACGCCGGTCCCCACCATCGACCCGAACATGCTCATCAACACGGTCGTGCCCTTCTCGACCATCGACCCCTCCGGTCTGGACAGCCAGGTGCTCAACAACGGCCAGGAGACGGTCAACTTTTTGTTGATCGGTTCCGACCGCAGGCCGGGCGGCTCCTTCCGCACGGATACGATGGTCATCGCCATCCTGCGCCCCAACGAGGGGCAGGTCTCGCTGATCTCGATCCCGCGTGACCTGTGGGTATCGATCCCCAGCTGGGAGAACCAGCGCATCAACACCGCCTACCAGCACGGCGTTTCCGTCGGCTATCCCGGCGGCGGACCCGGCCTGCTGAAAGACACGATCCTCTACAACCTCGGCATTCGCATCGACCACACGGCCATGGTCGAGTTCGACGGCTTCCGCCAGATCGTGGATACTTTGGGCGGCGTGGATGTCCCCGTCTCGTGCGCCTACACCGACTGGCGGCTGATCGATCCGAGCTTCGACCCGCAAAATGAAAACAACTGGGCTTTGTCCACCACCGGTCCCGGGCTCGTCCACATGGACGGCGACCTGGCGCTCTGGTACGCGCGCTCCCGCCAGAAATCCAGCGACTTCGACCGCGGCCGCCGCCAGCAGGAAGTATTGCGGTCATTGTTTACGCAGGCCCTGCAGACCGGCACGCTGACTCGCATTCCGGAGCTGTACAACAACCTGCGCAGCACCGTCGAGACCGACCTGGGGCTGGGCGACCTGCTCCAACTGGCCGTCTACGCGCCGAAAATGACAAACGCCGACATCCGCGGCTATTACATTCGCCCGCCCTACGTCAGCTCGTGGATCACCGAGGCCGGCGCATACGTTTTGCTTCCCAACGAGGAGGCGCTCAAGCAGATGCTGACGGAGGCCATGTCCGCCTCGACGCAGACAGTGCAGCGGCAGACCGTCGTCATCGAGGTCATGAACGGCACAACCATCGCAGGGTATGAAGCCCTGGCCTCCACCCGTCTCAACTACGCCGGATACGAGACGCGCATCATCCCCTCCGACCGCCAGGACTATGCCTATTCCGTCCTGATCGACAAGACCCCCGCCCAGGACCGGGCCCAGAGCGATCCCATCCTGAACGTGATGGGCATGCTGCCGGGCAGCGTCATCTCCGGCCCCGACTCGAACAGCAGCGCACACTATCTTTTGATCCTGGGATACGATTACCAGCCCTGCTTCCGGCCCGAAACGATGGGACAGCAATAGTCGGCGCTCGACGCGGGTATTTGACACACAAGAAAGGTATTTCGTCATTGCGAGCCGCTCGCGCTGAGCGGAAGGCGTAGCTCATAGGCGAAACTGCGGCGAAGCAATCCCACTTAGGATTGAACACTTTTCAGCCATGTTTGAGATTGCTTCGTCGCAGCGTTGGGGA
>JBAVVF010000869.1:0-6249 GCA_049697155.1 Anaerolineales bacterium | reverse complement strand
CTATTGGGTCGGGGAAAAAGAGAAACGCGCCCTGCAGCATGAAGCGCTGAAAAAACAGCTCGCGTTGGCGCAGTCCATTGGCAAGCCTGTGATCATCCACATGCGCGAGGAGAACGATGCCTGGTTTGGGCAGGCCTCACAAGATCTGATCGAGATCCTGAGCGAGTGGCACGGGCAATTGCGAGCCGGGAAACACCCACTGGCTGAAAAACCCGGCGTGCTGCATTCCTTCAACGGAAATTTTGAAACGGCCCGGCAGGCCCTGGCTCTCAATTTTTATATCGGTGTGACGGGCCCGGTGACGTATAAAAACGCCGAGGAAAAGCGTCAGATTATCCGCCGGCTGCCCCTGGAGCGCATTCTGATCGAGACCGATGCGCCGTTCCTGACGCCTGTCCCGCAGCGCGGCAAGCGTAATGAACCCGCTTTCGTCGTGTATATTGCTGATAAAATTGCAGAAATTCATATGACAACCCGCGAACAGATCGCAGAAATCACCTCTGCCAACGCCAGATACCTGTTCGGTTGGGGAGGCTGACGTTTGAGCACGATCACTTTTTTCACCTCGGTACAGGATCAACTTCGATTTGTGGAGGGGCGGATTCGGGAACAGGCCGGAGAGGAACATCATCCGGATTTACGCTCAGCACTGGAGCACCTCTTATCCGCGGGAGGCAAGCGTATCCGGCCGACCCTCGGCCTGCTCGTGGGAAACATGCTGGGCGCGCCCGAGGAGAAACTCATCACCCTCGGCGCTTCCGTTGAATTGCTGCACACGGCTACCCTGGTCCACGACGACCTGATCGACGGCGCGCTCCTGCGCCGCGGCATGCCCACGCTGAACGCGCGCTGGTCCCCCGCTGCAACCGTCCTGACGGGCGACTTCCTGTTCGCGCGGGCAGCCAAACTCGCCGCAGAGACCGATCATCTGCCGCTAATGAAACTCTTTGCCGAGACTCTGGCGACCATCGTCAACGGCGAGCTGACCCAGATGTTCTCTGCGAGCGGCGTTATCGACCGGGCCAATTATTACCAGCGTATCTATGCCAAAACCGCATCCCTGTTCGAGATGGCAGCCCTGGCTGCCTCCATGGTCGCCACCGAAGACGAGGACATGCGCGCCTCGATGAAGTCGTATGGCTACGAGGTGGGGATGGCATTCCAGATCGTAGATGACATCCTCGATTTCACCGGCGAACAATCGGCCGTCGGCAAGCCGATCGGCTCGGACCTGCTCAACGGTCTGGTCACCCTGCCCGCCATCTACTTCGCTGAAGCCAACCTGGACGACCCGGATGTCCTGTCCCTGCCCGAAGGCGGCTGGAAGGATACGGAACGCGTCCAGCGGCTCGTCGACAATATCCGTCAGAGTGCGGCCATTCAGCAGGCCATGGAGGAAGCGCGGCAAGCCATCAGCCGGGCCCTCAAGTCGCTCGGCGACGCGCCGCCCTCCGCCGAGCGAGAGGCGCTCGAAGATCTGGCGAAATTTATCGTCGATCGAAAAATCTAATTACGGTGACAGTTACTTCATCAAACCCATCCAGTACAACTTGCGAAGGGTAAAGTGACTGTCACCTCAAGAGATGCTCTCATGCCTAATCCGCGTAAACCCTTTCGGATCAATGTCGGCTTCATCATCCATGAGGAAGTCGGCTACAGTCACGAAATCCCGTTTGAAATCGAAAAGATCAAGCTTGAAGACCTTGAACTCAGAAACCTTGTCGGCAAGGTGGACATTGGCCGCACGCCGCAGGGATTGGTGGTCCAGGGAAAGTTTGAAGCTGATACCAAACTCGAGTGTGTCCGCTGTCTGAAGGAGTTCATCTATCCGTTGGAATGGGAATTCACCGAGCTGTATGCATTCAACAGGAAATCCGTGAGCGAATCGGGGCTGCTCCTGCCCGAAGATGCTCAGCTCGACCTGGCTCCCCTGCTGCGCGAATATGGTCTGCTTGAAGTTCCCATCAGCCCGGTGCACGATCCCAACTGCAAAGGCCTTTGTATTGAATGCGGACAGGACCTCAACCTGAAGGATTGCGGTCACAGCCAGGACAGTGAGGATTCACCGTTTGCAACCCTCAAAGACCTGCTGGAGTAGCGGCTTGCAACATGCACGAGAGCATAGTAAACTTGGCGCCATGCTTACACGACCTGCCCCCCGGGTGGCAACACGAGTGGTGACAATGACCATGGCCATGCAAATGGAGATGTCCAACCGCGC
The DNA here is from genome assembly GCA_049697155.1 of Anaerolineales bacterium. Classification (GTDB taxonomy): domain Bacteria; phylum Chloroflexota; class Anaerolineae; order Anaerolineales; family Villigracilaceae; genus Defluviilinea. Next base: position 4,028 of record JBAVVF010000869.1, on the reverse strand, counting down.
TCGGGAACAGCGTTAGCTTCACCTTTGTCGAATCGAGAGGCTGTCCCAGTGCTGCGGACGGCTTTTTTGTTTTTTTTAGCTGTTGGCTATTAGCTGTTAGCGATTAGCCAGGTTCGAAACCCAACCGCTGAAAGCTAAGAGCCAATAGCTAAACGCTAATAACTCTCAAAAACTCAAACCTGGAAAATTATTCGGAGTAATCAAATGAGTGAGAATATCCTGATCGCCATTGCCTGGCCCTACGCCAACGCCGAAATTCACGTGGGGAACATCACAGGCTCACATCTGCCGGGTGATATTGTTGCACGCTACCATCGTTTGAAGGGGAACAACGTTCTGATGGTCAGCGGCACCGATTCGCACGGGACACCCGTCACCCTGGCGGCGGACAAGGAGGGGAAACCCGTCGAGGAAGTGTACAAAAAGTATCACAACGACTTTCTGGAACTGTTCAAAGGCTGGGGCATTACCTACGACCTGTTCACCACGACCCATACCCAGAATCACTTTAAGGTGTCGCAGGCCATGTTCCTGGCGTTGAAGGAGAACGGTTTCCTGTTTACGCAAAAGTCCATGCAGTGGTATTCGCCGTCGTCGAAGCGCTTCCTGCCGGATCGTTACGTCGAGGGGACCTGCTACATCTGCGGCTTCGAGGGAGCGCGCTCCGATCAGTGCGACAACTGCGGGAACGTACTCGAACCCGAGAAGCTGATCAACCCGCGCTCGAAGGAAGGCGGCGCGCTCGAGCTGCGCGAGACCGAACACTTTTATCTGGATCTCTCCAAGCTGGAGCCAGATGTCAAGAAGTTCCTGCGGGAACGCGCCGACCGCATGCGTGAACCGGTGATCGGCGAGTCGCTTGGCAAGATCGAAGCCGAAGGGCTCAAGCCGCGTCCGATCACGCGCGACCTCGATTGGGGCATCCCCATCCCGATCGAAGGCTGGACCGAACAGGGCAAGCGCATCTACGTCTGGTTCGAGGCCGTCATCGGCTATCTCTCCGCGCCGATCGAGTGGAGTCAGCTGGCGGGTTCGAAGGATGCCTGGCGCGAATGGTGGGTCAACCCTGAAGCGAAGCAGTTCCACTTCATCGGCAAGGACAACATCTTCTTCCATACATCCCTGTGGCCCGCCGAACTCATGGGGGCCGGAACGGCTTTCCTGAAGATCTTCGCCGGAGACGCCGCACCGTTGACCGTCCCGTACGATGTGCCTGCCAACCAGTTCATGAACCTGGAAGGGCAGAAGATCAGCGGCTCGCGCAACTGGGCCGTGTGGGGCCGCGACGCGCTGACCCGCTACGATCCCGATGCCCTGCGCTACTACCTGACGGTCAATATGCCGGAGATGAAGGACAGCGATTGGGACTGGGCGGACTTCCTGGCCCGCAACAACAACGAGCTGGTCGCGACATGGGGCAACCTTGTCAACCGGGTGCTCTCGTTTGCCTACAAACATTGGGACGGACATGTGCCGGATATCCTGCAGGAATTGCCCCCGGGCACGAACCTGCGCCCCATCGACCTGGCCCTGCTCAGCACCGTCGACGCCGGATTCGAAACCGTGGGCAGCGAGCTGGAAGCAGTGCGCCTGCGCTCGGCACTCGGCGAAGCCATGAAACTTGCCAGCGCGGTCAACCAGTACCTCGACCAGACCTCCCCCTGGTCCGAGGTCAAGCGCGACAAAGTCGAAGCCGCCAAGACAATCTACACGGCGCTGCGAGCCATCGATTCGCTCAAGGTGCTCTTCGCCCCGTTCCTGCCGTTTACCTCGGAGAAGCTGCATCAGTATCTCGGCTACGACACGCCCCTCTTCGGCGAGCAGTACATCGAGAAAGTGGAAGATGAGCTTGGCACGCACAATGTGCTCCGCTATCGTCCTCCCGCGCGGAGCGGAGGGTCGAGTAGCCCACAGGGCGTATCGAGACCCGAAGTCGAAGCGCAATGGAAACGAAGTCAGCTGGAGCCGAATCAGCCGCTGCGACAGCCCGGTCCATTGTTCAAGAAACTGGAAGACAGCATCATCGAGGAAGAGCGGGCGCGATTAGGAAAATGATTTGAACCACGGAGGCGCTGAGACACGGAGAAAAGAAAACTCTGTGACCGGTGTCTCCGTGGTTAGGACGCCTTACGCGAGATGAGGCGCGTCCTCAAGCCGGGCGGCATGCTCCTGCTTCACATCGGAGAGGAGATCAAACATATTGAGGAATAGTGGGAAAAGCAGGTCGATCTGGATTTTGCGTTTTACCTGCCTGAGAAAATGGAAGCCTGGCTGAAAGAAGCCGGTTTCGAGCCGGAGGAAACGCTGGTGCGAAAGCCGAACCGGGAAGTGGAGGTCGCGACGAGGAGGGCGTATTTGTTTGCAAGTAAGCCAAATGTTTAAACTTTATCCTGCGAGGCGTGGCAGAGAAATACGCGGAGTTTTCGGTCGTTGATGGGCATGGAAGCCTCCCTGGCAATGAATAGACAAATTATACGGCAGAATTTGTAGTACAAATGCCTAAAAGATTTGTCAGAACCAATCCGTCAGCAAAAGACGCCAAAATCCGTACTTTGGGTATAATTTAGTCGTGAGCGCTTGGGTCGGGAAAACACTGGGCAAGGTTCAGATCGAATCTCTGATTGGGCGGGGCGGTGTCGCAGAGGTCTATCTTGGCACGCATACCACTCTCGAACGCAAAGTGGCGGTCAAGATCCTGCGCAGCCTGGACGAGGAAAACACGGGGGCACTGGTACGCTTCGAGCGCGAAGCCCGGGCCGTGGCCAAACTGCGGCACCCCAACATCGTCCAGGTCTATGACTTCGACACGCAGGACAGCACGCCCTACCTGGTCATGGAATACGTTCCGGGACCGTCCCTGTCCAAATACCTGCACGTTCTGCACCAGAATAAGCTGCGGCTGCCGATCCACCAGACGGTCAAGCTCATCCGGGCGGTCGCGAGCGCCCTGCAGTACGCGCACACAAACGGGGTGATCCACCGGGACGTCAAGCCGGGGAACATCCTGCTTACATCCCCCACTGCCTCCATCTCCCTCGGCCAGCCGCTCCCCGAGGACTTCGAGCCGGTCCTGACCGACTTCGGGCTGGTCCGCTTTCTTGATTCGGGACGCCAGACGACCACCGGGCACATCGCCGGGACGCCCAGCTACATGAGCCCCGAACAAAGCCGCGGGGAAACGACCGACGGACGGACCGATATCTATGCCCTGGGTATTGTGCTGTATGAGATGCTGTCCGGGACTCTGCCCTTCGAAGGGGAAAGCAGCGTCAGCATTTTGCTCAAGCAGGTCACGCAGCAGCACGCACCGATCCCGGGACTCGCACCCGCGATCCAGGGCGTGCTCGACCGGGCCCTCGCCAAGGATCTGAACGACCGCTACCAGTCGGCCATGGACTTTGCGAATGCCCTCTGCACGGCCGTGGAGATGAAGGATGGTGCTTCCACGCTGCAGTTCGCCGAGGTTCCCACCCTTCAGTTTCCAGAAAGTACCCAACAACCTGTCAAGCCCGCTGCGACTCCCAGGCCGCAAAGACGCTGGCTGTCCATCGCGCTGGTGGCGATCGCCATCCTGGGGAGCGGCTTCTTTTTTACACAGGGGTTACCCTTTGTTGGCACTCAGGACATCACTCCGACAGTTCCTTCCGCAACACACGCCCTCCCCACGGCTTCACTGACGATCACTCCCAGCGCATCCTCCAGCCCTTCACCCGTACCGGTGGTGACAGGCCCGATCGCCATTCTGCGCTTCAAAAATGGAAAATCGCTCGCCGACCAGGCCACTCTGATCGCACGCGCGCTGCCAGTGCCGCCCCCGGGCAGTCAGTATGAGATCTGGCTGAACGGCGAGGATGGACGTCTCAGCCTCGGCGTCTTCGTCCAGGACGAACGCGGCCAGGGTGAATTGACGTATTCAAACCCCGATGGACTCAACCTGATTTCCCGCTACGATACGGTTGAGATCACATTCGAGCCCACTTCCGACGGCGATCCGGAGCCGTCCGGTCTGTTGGCCTATTCCTATACCC
>JBAVVF010000868.1:0-4444 GCA_049697155.1 Anaerolineales bacterium | reverse complement strand
GACGCGGCTGGAGCCGAAGACATACAGCTCGTCATTGGCGGGGACGGGGTTGTAGTACACTGCGCCGCCTGTACCTTTGACGATTTCTCCGGAAGCATTGACGTTGTTGGCTGTATCGAATGCAGGCATCACCCCGTTCGGCGCGTAGTTGGCCAGCTTGATCGGCTGTGACACGCGCGATTCGTCGTTGTGACAGGCCTTGCACTCGTTGACCGCATTCTCACCGCGTGTCACATTGTGGTTGATGCTGTAAGGTTGGGTCAAACCTTCGATGCGCGGGTCTTTCAATCCCAGCGCGACAAGCCTCGACTTGACAGCCTCTTCCTTGGCCGCAGAGTCGATCAGAAGCTCATCTTCACCGAGAGAACCGTTGCTGTTGGCGTCGAAAGCTGGGAGGATGTCAGATGCATACTTGCCGTTTTCGAAATATGCTGCTTCCAGGTCGATGAGACGAACCGGCCGTTTATTCCCATTGGCATCCTCGTAGACCCAGTAGTAGGCTGTGACCAGGTTGTAAGGGGCAAGCAGTTTCTGCCCATCGATGTTGGTGCGGTTCAGCAAAACTGGCTTGTAGCCGGTGACCAGGGACGTTACTGCTTCCGGGTCGCCTTCCACGCCGCGATAGGATTTGACGGGCTGTTTGTCGAGAGTCAGCACCGTCCAATCGTAGGATTCGATGGCGGGCGCGTACATCTGCGGGATATGACAGGTTTCGCAGGCGACCGCTGCCATATGTGTGTCGATGTAGGGCAGCCAGTCGGCGTGACCCTTGCCGGCATCGTGACAGGATTCGCAGCGGCGCATCGTGCCTTTGAGCTCGGGGGCGACGTTGTACTGCGCGCTTTGCCCGCGGGCGAAGTTGTGATCGGGCCGCTCGAGATATTCGCTGATCTCGAGTGTGCGCGGATCGTACAGCAAATGATCCGGCTCCGCCTTTTGCGTTTCGTCCGCATGGGCGGGATTGTTCAAGGCATAGTGACAATCCGTGCACTGCAGCTGGCGCTCGGCATGGATATCCCAGGAGCGGTCGAGTTCGGCCTTCCCACTCAGGTTGACGCCCGACTCGGAAATCTTTTGCGCTGAAATGACCTGTCCCGTTGTTGCCGTCTGGGGGTAATCCAGATCGCCTGCCTGGAGGGTAAGGGGCTGACTATCTGTGTGGACTTCACCATGACATGCAGCGCAATTGGCATTGGTCGGGTCCTGGATCTTGACGAAGTCAGGTTTTAGTTCACCGTTTTCATCAAAGGCTTCGGGGTTATAAGTCCAGTCGTCTAAAACCTTATCGGTAACAATGCCTGTACCGATCAGAGTCGCTGTATTTGCGCCATCAAAATTTCCACTCCGGATCAGTGACACGCGTAATTGATTGTTTGGATTCTCAAGATGGCACACGAAGCAGTTCATTTCCATCGTGCCCCAGGCATTCCAGTCCCATGCTTCGGCCCTGCCACGTTGATTCAGGATGCTGGCTTCGGGATCGTTTGGGTCTGCTTTCAAATCCGTGAGTGGTTTGCCGGCGCGCGAGGTCGTTGCAGGTCCGCCGCCGACGACGCGGTCGCCATACAGCTTGAGCCACTCCGCCGTGGAAAGATCGAGCCGTTCGTCGCCCTTCCGGGAGAGGAAGCGGTAGGTGAGCGGATCCCATTTCCCGAATGTCCCCGTACTGGCGTTGACATCGCCATTCTGCGCGTAGTCACTGAGTCCTAGATCGGAATGGAAAGCGTGACTCTGAATGAACCCGGTGTCATGACATTGTCCGCAGGTCTGCATGGTGGAGAGCGCATTGCCTGATTCAAGCGCGTTTTCGCCGTTTTTATCGAGCAGGGCAAAGGTCGGGTGGAGGGGGGAGACCTGTTCAACCGGAGCAGGCTCCGGCTTGGCCAGCGCGGAGCGGATTCCAAGGAAGGCCGTGGTCGCGATGAGCAGCCCAAACAGGATGAGGAGATTTCGTTTTGTCATTTCTTATTGTTCCCTTCCGCCCCATTCGATGGGATCGCCGGGATAGCCGAGGGCTTCCCAGTCGAGACGACCGTCCTGGCCGTGACAGGCTTCACATTGCAGAGCATTCTCAGAAGGCTGGACCATGTGCGTTGTAGGCCAGTACATGTAGGTTTCTGCAAAGCCGTACTGACCGCTGTAAGGCAGTCCCATTCTTTCCTGCGCAAGTTCGAAGGCATTGTTCCAGTCGAAATTGGTCCAGAAACCATCGTCACCTGCGGTGATCGGGGCGAGGAGGTAATTGTTGACCGTATCGTAGGGCTGTTTGGCGATGTGCAACTTGAAAGGGAAGATCTTTGCGTTGAGATCGCCGATGCTGCCCGCCGGCTTGTTGATGTAGGTGGTCCCGTTTGGGTCGATCTTATCGCCGAGCAGGTAACGATATTCGTTATCGCCGTTGAACCACAGATAGGTCGGCGCAAAATCCTTGTCGTAGACGAACTCGCCTTTGATCTTCAGATAGGTGAAATGGTCATCGACACGTCCCTCCTGCCCGGCCTGTGACCAGTCCCAGAAAACCTTGGTTGGATCTTCGAGCGCGAGCGCAGGGACGTGACAGGTCTGGCAGGCAACCGCCGAGAGATGGGTGTTGATGCGTTCATCCTCATGCTCTTGATTAACATGGCATTGTTCGCATGAGACCTGTTCCTGCGGGTCGATCGTGTAATTGTCGGCCAGCATGCGGCCCAGGATCTGGTGATCGTCTGTCCGGTGGCAGTCCGTGCACTGCATGTTCGGTTGACCGCCCATGTGTACATCGAGATTTTCAGAGGGGAAGTAGAGTCCCTCGTCCAGGTCACCATGTTTCACGCCGTTCCCGCCACCGCCGTCGAAGTGGCAGGTGCCGCAGTTCTCGCGGGTGGGAGCTCGAACGGAGCGCGCCGCTGCGAGCAGATCAACCGCCTCCGTGGGCTCGCCATAGTCGCCTTTGCCATATTGCGACATATCCGCATGGCAGGCCAGGCAGTCCACGTTGTAGGGATTTTCATAATCGTAGGCGACATCTTCCTGCCAGCCATACCCGGTGTGACAGGACATGCATTTCTTCTGATTGCCCTGGGCGCTGATGCAGAAGTTGTTGATCTGGTTTGCCTTGCCGATGGTCACGGGTTCGTCCCGCCAGGGGACGTCGAAGGCTTTCGATTCCCATGTCCAGTGCGTAGTCTTCATCACCTGTGTCGCCGCGTCCTCATGGCATTCCAGGCAGGCGCGGGTCACATCCGGGCCGGTCGCGAATTCACCCTGGACGATGTCCGCGTGATCCACATGGACAGGCTTCTCGGGCAGATAGTCTGCAGGATCTGTGGAAGGCTGATTGGCGCGCGGGAGGAAGTAGAGGACTGGGACGAGAATCACGAGAAGGATTCCAAGCAGTCCCAGGGTCCAGAAAGGAAAGCGTTTCTTCATGCATTCTCCTTACCGAGTTCGTTAACAAGGCTGGCTTTTTGGGTCAATTTGTCTCTCATCGCGGACCGCAACAGATCGAGTGCCTGTATGATGCGCCGGTCCGCCAGGTAGTAGGTAATCACGGTCCCATGGCGCTCGGTATAAACCAGCCCGCGCTCCCGCAGAACCTTCAGGTGCCGGGACGTGGTGGGCTGAGGGATGGCCAGTTCGTTGGTCAGCTCGGTCACGTTGAGGGGCTTTTCGCTCAATGCATACAGGATAAAGATACGGGTCGGGTCGGATAAGGCGGCGCAAAAGTCCGCCTCCAGTTGCATGATTTCCTGTTTAAGGGCTGGATTTACCATAGTTACCTTCCTATATGCGCATGAACGAATATACAGACGGACATCATAATATTGTGACACTTTGTACAATAGTGAGTGATGTCATATTAAATTGGGTATAATGTCACCCTCGACGATATGGCAGGAAAAAGCCCGGAATCGTGAGAGGATAAATGGCTCTCTATCAAAACGATGCAATTTCTGTAAATGTTGGGGAACGCTTGCGTGAACTTCGTGAAGCACGCAATATTTCCATGCGAGCCCTTGCCACGCGAAGCGGCCTTTCTGCCAATGCGCTCTCCATGATTGAGCGCGGAAAAGCATCCCCTTCGGTCGGCACCCTGTACAAACTGGCCGAGGCCCTCGGCATTTCCATCACCGCCTTTTTTAGTTCCGAAACAGAGAGGAAACAGGTCGTCTTTTTGAAGGCCGACCAGCGGACACGTGTGTCGTTCGCGCGGGGTATATTCGAAGGATTGGGAGGCGAGCGGTTCGTCGGCCGGGTGGAACCTTTTCTGCTGACGCTTGAAAGCAGCGCAAACAGCGGGCCGCGCGGCATGGTTCATTCCGGCCACGAATTTGTTTTTTGCCTGCGCGGTGAACTGGAGTACCAGGTGGAGCGGCAGGTCTATCGGCTTTCGGCGGGTGACAGCCTGCTGTTTGCAGCACACTTAAAACACAGCTGGAAAAACGTTGGCGAGACAGTGGTTACC
>JBAVVF010000867.1:0-11138 GCA_049697155.1 Anaerolineales bacterium | reverse complement strand
TCACTGAGTTTCACGGAAAAAACCGTAATAAAAAGGCTCCTTTCCGTGGTTTCCGTGAAATCCGTGTCCAAGCGCAGCAGTCCTGTGGATAAAAAAGACGGCAATAACGACTTAAGAAACACTCTCTTACTTCAAGGCAAACGAAGCGCTGACCTCCGCTCGAATGGAAATATGACCGGCGCTGACGGGGCTGTCGTCGCCTGAAGCCGATCCACTGCCGGAAGATGGCGCCACATTCTGGGCCACATTCTGAGTCCACAAATTCTGGTTATTCCCGCCATACCACCAGTTGTGACCATTGTAATAAGACCAGGAATTCTCGTTGATGTTCAACACGCACTCGGTTTGGGCGCCGGCGGCCTGGGCAAGTGCCCCGGCTTTTTCAGAGGCGGCTTTCATCGCCATCTCGCGCGCCTGGTCGCGATACTTTCGCAGCTCGCTGGTATAGAACTCTACGTTCACCACCTGGTTGGCGCCGGCCTGGAATGCGGCCGCGATTGCATCGCTGGCCTTGTCAACGTCGCGCAGGGTGATCGAAACGATATTGTAGATGCGGTAGCCGTCGATATAGAGCGAGCCATGGGATTCGTAGATCGGCTGGATGATGTATCGGTCGGTCGAGATATCTTTGGCTTCGACCCCTAACGCCTTGATGGCTTTGATCACCTTGCTGATCGCCGCCGCGTTTCTGGCCTGCACCTCTTTGGGTGTTCTGCCGTTGGACTGCACCCCCAGCTGGATCAACGCCCGGTCCGGGAGGACGTTGACCACTGCAGTGCCGCTGACATGGACACTGCGATTCGGGTCACAGGTATTCTCCGGTTCCTGAGCTGGCTGGGCCGTCGCTGTGGGAATGGGCCCGCCCTGTGCCGCCCGCGCCTCGAAGTTGGGAAGACCTGTCGAAAGCAGGATCAGGATCAATACAACTGCCAGGGCTGCATTGACGAGGGTTGGAATGTGTTTCATGGGAATCTCCTTGTCGCGCGAAATTTATTTCGCTTACAGGATATTCCCCCGGTCCGTCAGGTGTGTGTCAGGATTTGGGCAGTTGGGAGGCAATAAAGGAGTCCAAAGTCTTCGCGAACGCCGCGCACACCTGCCCCGGGTGCATGTGCCGGGGAAGCAGCGGCAGCCCCCACGGGGCCAGACTTTGGAATGTCGTGCCAACGTCAGGAGACGTTGGAGTCCTTGATTGGTAACCAGAAAGTAATCGTTGTCCCCTGACCTTCGACGCTTTGCGCAGAAATATGTCCGCCCTGTGCATCGACCAGCGCGCGTGCAATGGCAAGACCCAGTCCCGTCCCGCCGTCCTGGCGATTCCGGGCCGCATCCACCCGGTAGAAGCGCTCGAAGATGAAGGGCAGATGCTGAGCCGGGATACCTGTCCCCTGATCGGCAACCGAACATTCCACGCCCTTTTCGACGGGCCTGATCCCAACCGTGATCGCCGAACCCTCCGGTGAATGACGGATGGCGTTGTCGAGAAGGTTATCGATGACTTGAGAGACTCTGTCGGGGTCGGTGTGCACGTGTACGTCGGACTGGCAGTCCGACCTGCATTCCAGCCTGACTTCTCGTCGTGCAGCCAAATTGGAGAGAACCTCACAGCGGCGTTTGGCCAGCTCCGCCAGGTCGAGCGTTTGGAGATTGAGCTGCAGCGACCCGGCGTCCGCACGCGTGAGCACGAGCAGTTCGTTGACCAGCCGGATCAGCCGGTCGGTTTCCCGCTGCATGGATGCGAGCAGTGGACCGCGCCCTTCGGCATCGTCGAGCGCGCCGTCCTCGAGCGTTTCGATCGTGCCCTTGATCACGGTCAGCGGCGTCCGCAGCTCGTGCGTGACATCTGCGAGGAAGGCCTTCTTGGCCTCGTCGGATTGGTGCAGGCTTTCCGCCATGTCGTTGAAGGTGCTGCTCAGGCTGCGCAGCTCCACAATATTGCTTTTCGCCTCCACTCGCTGCTTCAGGTCACCTTTCGAAATGGCGCTGGCCGCGCCGGCCAGTCCCTCCAGCGGACGCGCGATCCTGCGGGCCAGCAGACTTCCCGCTAGGCTAGCCAGGACCACGGCAATGATGATTGCGCCGGCCAGCTGAAAAATCAGAGTGGTCGGCAGTCCCGCGGCGGGCAGGGGAGTGGCGATGTACACGATGCCGCCAATCTCTCCATCCATGGTATAGACCGGCGCGGCAGCGTAGAGAACACGCTGCGACCCGAGCACGCGCCGCACGGCAGTTCCGGGAATCCCATTCAGGGCTGAGGCGATTTCGGGGCGCTGGATCAGCACCGAGGTCGGGAGGGAGGCGGACTGTTCGGCGGCCGGCATCTGCGTGAATGCCTCCGAAAGCGGCAATCCCACGACGACTGCGCCTCCTTCACTGAGAAGCCGGGTGTGAACCCCGGGCGCCACGTTGGCGGTCTGGGAATACGTTTGGACAGGTTCGATCGGGAGTGCGGTCCCTTCCAGGGCCGCGGCGATCAAACGTGCCTGTGCGAGCAGGTTTTCGCGCTGGGTCTCCACATACAGACGCTCGACAGCCAGCCAGGCGAACACGCCGGCCAGCGTCATGCCGAGCACCAGCACGAGAAAGTAATTGAGGGAGAGACGGGCGCGAATGGTTTGCATAAGACCTTCACCACGAAGGACACGAAGTTTCACAATTAAGGGCATTGCCTTCGTGGTCCTTTGTGACCTTTGTGTTAAAAACGTGTCTGGTCGATCCTGTATCCCAGCCCGCGCACCGACTCGATGCAATCGGCTTCGGGCGCAGCCTCGCGCAGTTTGGCACGCAGGCGCTTGACGGCGCTGTCCACGGCGCGCGTATCGCCGACGTAGTCGTAGCCCCAGGCCTGCTCGAGCAGACGCTCACGCGTCAGCACACGCCCCGGGTTGATCAGCAGCCGGTGGAGCAGGTCGAACTCCAGACGGGTCAGCTCGATGGACGTATCCGCCACCGTGACCGCCCGGCGTTCCACGTCCATCAGGAGGCTGCCGGGACCCCGCAGGAGCGCGGCGGATTCGTTCCCGGCCTCGTTCTGAGCGCGGCGCAGCACGGCCTTGATCCGTGCCATCAATTCGCGTACGCTGAACGGCTTGGTGACGTAATCGTCCGCGCCGATCTCGAGCCCGACCACACGATCGACCTCTTCGCCGCGGGCCGTGATCATAATGATCGGCACCCCGCTGCTCTTGCGCAGCTCCCGGCAGACGTCCAGCCCATCCACTTCGGGGATCATCAGGTCGAGCAGGATCAGGTCGGGCTTCGATTCCCCTGCCAGGCGGAGCGCGGTCCGCCCGTCCGCGGCGGTCAGCACATCGTAATGAGCTTTGCGGAGGTTGTATGCCAGCAGGTCCGTGACCGCCGGTTCATCGTCCACGACGAGGATGCGCTGTGTCATCGTTCAAAGCATATCATGGTTTTATGGCAGGATTGTGTCAGGTCGAATACATTTTGAACCGCGCAGAGCGCGCAGGATACAAAGGAAATCCTTACCCCTATCCCTTTCCCCCTGCTCCCTCTCCCAGCACCTTTTCCGCCGCTTCCCTATCCAGCGGCCTCGACAGGAAAAATCCCTGGCCGAAGGTGCACAACAGGCTTTTCAGCTCGCTCAGTTGCTCGTTCGTTTCGATCCCTTCGGCGATGGCCTCCATCCCCAGCTCGCGCGTCATCGAGACGATGGCCCGGATCAGCTCGGTGCCCTTGCGGCCTTTCATCATCCCGTCGATGAAGGATTTGTCGATCTTCACGGCGCTGATCGGGAAGTGCTGGAGATAGCCAAGGCTCGAATATCCGCTCCCGAAATCGTCGATCTGCAGCTGGATGCCCAGTGCCCGCAATCTCGCAAAGACTTCATTTGCCGCGCTGTAGCTGCTGATCAAAACATTCTCCGTGATTTCAAGCTTTAAATATTCCGGCTCCAAGTTGTTGCTTTTGAGTGCCTCGGCGACATCTGCCACGAAATTTGGCTGGGCAAACTGCCGGCTCGAGACATTCACATTGATGCTGATGTGCTGCAGGTGGGGATATTTGCTATGCCATTTCCGCAGTTGTCCGCACGCCTCGTTGAGGACCCACTTCTCCATGGGCAGGATCAACCCCGACGCCTCTGCAGTGGGAAGAAATTCACCGGGGAGCAGCAGCCCTCGTTTCGGATGCTGCCAGCGGATGAGGGCCTCGAAGCTGACCAGCTGATTGGATTTGAGGGAGATGATGGGCTGGTAGTACAGCCGGAATTCCTGCTGTTCCAGCGCGCTGCGCAGTTCCTGTTCCATTTCGAGCCGCGAGAATGCCTGGGAACGCATCTTGATGTCGAAAATCTCATAGCGGGCCTTGCCGGACGACTTGGCCTGATACATGGCAATATCCGCGTCCCGCAGGACTTCCTCCGGCAGGTTATAGCCGGCCATGTTCATCACGATCCCCATGCTGGCCGTGACATGCAGTTCATGTCCATCCAGCATCAGGGGCTGGTTGATGGCTTCCTGGATCTTCTCTGCAACCAGGGGCGCCGAATCCTTGTCTCCCGTAATCTCCAGCAGGATCGCAAACTCATCCCCGCCGAACCTGGCCACCGTATCGCTGGCGCGCAGACATTCCTTCATGCGTTTGCCGATTGCGATCAGGAGCTGATCTCCGGTGAAGTGTCCGAGGCTGTCGTTGATTACCTTGAATTGATCGATATCGATGAAGAGTACTGCAAAGGTATGCTCTGTCCGGCGTTTGTAATACTCGATGGCCTGTCCGAGGCGATCCCGGAACAGGACCCGATTCGGGAGTCCGGTCATGGCATCGTGGAACGAATCATAGGTCAGCTGCATTTCGACCACTTCCCGCTCCAGGATTTCATTCTGCAGTTGCCGGTTGGCCATCTCCAGCTCGGCAGACTTGTTTTGGAGATTCCCCATCGTCTGCTGCAGCTGGCTGTTCAGTTTGTTGTTCTTGGTTAAAGTAATGATCTGCCTGAGAAGCACCAGGCAGATGATGCCTCCGACACCCAGCGCCAGCGATAAAAAGTCCATTGGCAGCGGGGTCAACTCGCTCTCGATCAGCAGAAGGTACGCACCTATGAGCCAAAAATATGGAAGAAAGGGCGTAATGTTCTGCATGCTCCTGAAGAAGGGTTGAAACCTGGACGGAAGTTTCCCGGTGCTTTTCCAGTCCTGGATCGCGGTGATCTGGGAGATGCCTGCCAGACCCGCCAGCAGCATGGTGGCGCGCCAGCCAATATCAAGAAGGCCTCCGCTGGCATATGTGCCCAGCAGGGATTGGTAGGTGTAGATGCAGTCCGAGACAATCGTCACGGCAATGCTTCCGGCCAGGAGAAAGGCCGGCACTTGATCCTGCACGTCCGGGGGATTGTAAATTATGCTGAGCAGAGCCCAGATCAGTACAAGATCCGCGACCGGATAGGCCAGCAGGATCGCCTGCTCCAACAGGGGCGAACCGGCATTTGAGGCCACCAGCGGTCCCAGCAGGAAGTTCCAGAAGCCGAGAATGGCTGCCGCCATTACGATGGTTACATCCAGCACCCTGGTGATCTGTTCCCCGCGACTGGTGGATCGATCCGGCAGCAGGAGCACGCCCGTTAATAAGAATACATAGTAGGCCAGATGGAACCCGTCCGCGATTGAAGGAAATGGCAGTTCCTGAGACCGCAGTTCAAGGATTGCCCAGGCAATATCTCCCACTGCAAAGGCAAGCACTGACAGGGCGATCATGCCCCAGGCAATCGCAAGCTGCCTGGATTGGTGGGCAGATCGTTTCGCAGCAACGAACAGAGTCCCCGCAGCCAGGAGATCGAAGACCAGAGTGACCAGGTCCGAATAAATTGTTTTCTGCTGCGGGTCGGTTAAAAGCAAAGTGACTGCAAAATCCATTCCCAGGAGAATGATTGCAGTGAAAACAGCCAGAGAAAAGAGATTGGTCGAACGGCCTCGAACGGTGACACCCATGGGATTTATCTTATTGTTTACTTGTATATCATTGAAGGAATCAACCTCTGCCTGCCTATAATGATAGTGCAATTACCTTATATCCAGAATATCGGATTTCTATCAGATTTCTTAAGTCCGGGCCTGGCACTGTACTCCCGCCCGGGTGGCTTGGGAGCTGAAAACGTCCTACCCAACTACCCAACTACGCAACTATCAAACTACCCAACTATCAAACTACCCAACTATCAAACTACCCAACTCCCTGATAAAATGCGACCCGTGGAGAGAGCCAAATGCCGAAAAAGAAATATTCGATCAACTGGGAAAATGATGAACCTGCCTCCTTTGAGGTGAACGGTGTGCTGTACGAGAGCCTTGACGAGATCCCTGACGAGGCGGACCGTGAGAAGCTCGCGTCCATGCTGGATGCCGCGCTGGATCAGGATTTCGAGAAGGAATTTAAAGACTTCGACAGGGAATTTGACAGGGAGTTCAAAGTCCATCAGAAGGGTGCCGTCAACGCAGAAAAGCTCATTCTTGGGATCTTTTCAGGAGTTGCCGCGCTCATGCTCATGATTGCGCTGGTTTCATCCTTCCGTGCCGTCTCCAGGATGAGCAGCGAGGAGAGTGCACCCGGCTACGTGGTGGATGTGGTGGTGCAGCGCGCCTACGTCAATGAGCAGGATCGCATCGTCCAGGAGTATTACCATCCTGTGGTCGAGTTCACTGCCAGGGATGGCCGTCGCCGTTCCGTGCAGATGAGCGAGGGCAGCTCGTCACCATACTATGAAGCAGGCGATGAGGTGACCGTGCGCTACGACCCCGACCACCCCCTGGACGCGCGCATCAAATCCACCGGCAGTGATGCCCTGATGTGGGTCCTGCCGGGCATTACCGGCGTGCTCGGACTCGCCTTTCTCGGGGCGGTCATGGCCGTCCGCAGGTTCATGCCCCAAACCGAAACAGATGCACTGGCATAAAACGGCACTCACAGTCTCCACCCGCGGCAAGGGTCTGCATGGCATTACCGATACTATCCGCGCCCATCTGCGGGACTGGGGCGTGCAGGAAGGCATGTGCTTTCTCTTCCTGCCGCACACCAGCGCTTCCCTGGTCGTCAGCGAAAACTGGGACCCGACCGCCCGCGCCGACCTGGAAACATTCATGGAACGCCTGGTTCCCGAGCGGGACAGCTGGTACACCCACGACCTGGAGGCCCCCGACGACGCCACCTCCCATATCCGCGCCATGCTGACGGACACCAGCCTGACGATCCCGGTGGACGATGGGAACCTGTCGCTGGGGACCTGGCAGGGAATTTACATCTTCGAGCACCGCTCCCGGCCGCATCAGCGCACCGTATTGATGCGTGTATTGAGCATGGAATAGGGGTTACCACGATCAGGGGGAGCAAATATGTAATAGTTACACCTGTGAAAAACATAACAAATCGCTGTATAATTAAGCTTGCACTTTTGAAAGCTAACCAGCCCACTCATTGCAATTTCCTCGGAGAAGCCATGGCGTTGCAGAACGATCGTATCGTTCGGACCGAAAAGGGGGGACAGGGTTAGTAGCGGACCAACCATCCAGCAGTGGAAAACGGATCACATTTCCGTGATCCAACATATCTTTGTTGACCCGATTGGAGAGTTCCTATGAAACTACAATCTGCGTCGCGATCTGTGAGCCTTGTCATTGCCCTGGCTCTTCTTTTTTCCCTGTTCGCGACAAGCACTACTCCGGCCAGCGCCGCTGAGACCCGGGACATCGTCATCCTCGGAACCAGTGACATTCACGGGAATGTCCAGAATTATGACTATTTCTCGGACATCGTCCCGACAGGCTCGTCTCAGCGCGGCCTCACGAAGGTTCTGAGCTACGTCAAGGGGGTGCTTGCTTCAAATCCCAATACGATCCTGATCGACAACGGCGACACCATCCAGGGCACGCCTCTGGCGTACTACTTCAACATGGTGGATACCTCGGTCGAGAATCCCCTGGCGGCGGCCATGAATTCCATGAACTATGTTGCCTTAACGGTCGGTAACCACGAGTTCAACTACGGTCCGGCCGTTCTCAACAAGTTCCAGAGCGATGCGGAGTTCCCGCTGCTCTCGGCCAACGTCACGGGCTGCCGCGATTACACGTTCCAGCCCTATGTGATCGAGGAGGTTGCCGGGGTGCAGGTGGGCATCCTGGGTTTGACTCCCCCGGCGGTGACACACTGGGAGCGCCCGGAAAACATCGTGGACTGCGTCTTCGGGGATGCCATGGCGGCAGCCAACTACTATGTTCCAATCATGCGCGCCGAAGGGGCGGACGTGATCGTAGTATCGGCGCACACCGGCCTGGACGAGACCTACGGCTATGGCCGCGACGAGAACTTCGCCAAATTCCTGGCCAATGAAGTTCCCGGCATCGACGTGATCCTGGCGGGGCATGCCCATGCATTGGTGGCGAGCCAGGTCATCAACGGGGTGCTGGTGACCGAGCCGGGCTACCATACCCGCAACATCTCCGACATCCGCATCACGCTCAGCGGCTCCGGAAGTGACTGGACTGTGACGACCAAGACAAGCACGGCTCCGGCTGTGTCCAGCTATGCCGAAGACGCCGGACTGCTTGCTCTGCTGCAGCCCTATCACACGACGACGGTCGCCTACATCAATACGCCGATCGGCGTCGCCACGGAAGCCTTCCCCGGCGGATTCACTGCCCGCATCGCAGACGGCCCGCTGGCTGACCTGATCAACCAGGTCCAGATGGATGCGGCCGCAGAAGCCGGTTTCCCGGTCGAAGCTTCCGCCGCGGCTCTGTTCACCAATCAGGCTCTGCTGAATGCCGGACCGATCAAGCTCAAGGATGCCTACGCGGTCTACATCTATGACAACACCCTGTACGTCATCGAAGCCACCGGCCAGATGATCAAGGACGAGCTGGAATGGACGGCGACCTACTGGAACCAGTATTACTACGAGCCGGCCGGCGTGACCGTCAACTCCGCCGTGCGCGACTACAACTATGACCTGTGGGCCGGCATCGAATACAAGATCGATGTCACCAAGCCCGTCGGCCAGCGCGTCGTCGAGCTGAAGCTCAATGGTCAGCCCCTCGCGATGGACCAGGTGGCGCGCGTGGCCCTCAACAACTACCGCGCAACCGGCAAGTTCCCCGCGGCTGCCAGGCTCTACCAATCCACCACCGAGGTGCGCGAGCTCATCACCGACTGGATCATGGAACGCGGCACGATCTCGCCCAGCGACGTGTACGTGCACAATTACGATCTGCTGCCGCCGGTCACTATCTGGCAGCAGCCCGCCGCGAACATCACCCGCAGCGACAATGCCTACCTGCTCTGGACAGCCTTCGATCAGGCTCCGGAACAATACATGAAACTTCCGCAGGAAGGCAAACATGCCGGCACGGACCTCAAGCGCGAAGGTGCGTTCTTCCTCCTCAGCAACCGCGCCATGCAGGACCTCCAGGATGTGGATGTCGATATGTCCGTGCTCAATCAGTACACGGACAAAGGCAGCCTGGCCCCCTGGGCCAAGTCAGCCACGGCGTACGCTCTCCAGACAGGCATCTTCATGCCGGCAGGGGAGCAGATCCTGCCGAAGCAGTTGGCCACCAACGCGGAGGCGCTGGCCTGGGTGCGCGAGGCCCGCTACCCGCTCTACACCTTCGTCTCGACCAATGATTTCCACGGGCAGATCGAGACCGGCAAGCTGGTCAGCAGCAAACTTGTCGGCGGGGCAGCGTATAACCTGACCTACATCAACAGCTATCGGACCCTCAACCCGCTCGGCACATCCCTCTTCGACGGCGGCGATATCATGCAGGGCACGCCGGTCTCCAACCTGCTGCGCGGCGAGTCCGTCATCAACGTCTACAATCACATGGGTTACCAGGCCGCCGTGATGGGCAACCACGAGCTTGACTGGGGCCAGACCACGCTGCAGGAACGCATGGCGCAGGCGGACTTCCCGATCCTGGTTGCCAACGTTTTTTACGCCGGCACCGATACCCGTCCCGAGTGGCTGACTCCGACAACTATGCTGACTGTCAAAGGCCAGCAGGTCGGTGTGATTGGCGTCACGAGCAGGGACACGCCTAACATCGTGATGGCCGCCAACGTGGTCGGGTTGGAATTCCGCCCGGTCGGGCCGGTCGTCTCCCAGCTTGCAGCGGATCTGCGCGCCGCGGGCGCGGACATCGTCGTCGTCCTGGCCCACATGCCGGATGTCTACGGCGGTGTCACGAGCGGCGAGATCCTCGAGGTGGCCGTCCCCGGCGTGGACCTGATCGTCTCCGGCCACTCCCACTCCGGCTATTCCGGAAAGATCAACAATATCCCGATCATCCAGCAATACTCCTCGGGGACAGCCATCGGCGTCTCCGATCTGCGCTACGACCGGTTCCTTCGCAGCATTGTCTCGTCGAACCTGAAGGTGGTCACGACCTATAACGCGGGCGTCACCCCGGATGCGGAGATTGCAGCCCTGGTGGCCGCCTACCAGGCCGAGATCGCACCCATTGTGAATGAGGTCAAGGCTTCGACGCTGGGGATGATCTCCAGAGGCCCGGATCGATACACGATGGAAGTGCCCATGGGCGATCTCATCGCCGACGCGCAGGCCTGGAAGGGCGGCACGCAGATTGCCTTTATGAATCCGGGCGGCATCCGCGCCGACATCATATACACTACCTATCCGCACGACATCACCTACGGCGACTTCCTGACCGTCCAGCCGTTCGACAACAAGCTGGTCACCATGACCCTGACCGGCAGCCAGATCTATGCCGTGCTGGAGCAGCAATTCAAACCTCCGCAGGCGTCCATGAAGCTGCTGCAGATCTCCGGGATCAAATACTCCTACAACCTGGCGCTCCCGGTTGGTTCGCGCATTACTTCACTGACTCTGACCGACGGCACGCCCATCCTGCCAGACGGGACGCTTTATACGGTCACTTGCAATGAGTTCATTGCCACCGGTGGAGACGGGTTCAGCACGTTCAAGAGCGGGACGAACGTCGACTATATTGGCGTGAGTGACCTGGACGCGTTGATCGACTACGTCCAGTTCCTGTATGGCATGCCTCCGGCGAATACGCCGATCGATCCAAGTGTCTATCCCACGATCGAAGGGCGCATCATCAAGGAATAAAGTAAGGCAGTAAGAAGTAAAAAGGAGGAGGCAGATC
>JBAVVF010000866.1:0-9981 GCA_049697155.1 Anaerolineales bacterium | reverse complement strand
GTGTTTCTGCATCTGACGGGGCACGCGCTGCGGGATTAATTATGGAGCCTTCGCAGGAGCAAGCTCCTGCACATAACCGGGATAATTATGAATAAACTTCTTCTCATCGGTATTAAAGATCTCAAATTGATGTTCCGCGACCGGGCCGCGCTGACGTTCATGCTGCTCGCGCCGTTCCTGCTGACGATCGGCATGGGATTTGCCACCGGCCGCTTCAGCGGGAGCTCGAGCGGACTTTCCGATATCCCGGTCGTGATCGTCAACCTGGATGATGAACAGCTGGGGGACGCGCTGGCCGAGCTCTTCTCCTCCGAGGAGCTTGCCGATCTGATGGAGCCCAGCGCCGCCTCCGACCCCGAAGCGGCCCGCCGTTTGGTGGACGAGGACAAAGCCTCGGCCGCGGTCATCATCCCCGCGGGGTTCACACGTTCGATCATCCCTGCCGAGGGGACGACCTTCGATCGCAGCTACGTCGAACCGGAACCCGTCAGGATCGAGGTCTACGCCAACCCCGCCCGCCCGACGAGCGCCGGCGTCGTCAAAGCCATCGTGGACGAGTATGTCTCGCGCCTCGAAGAGGGCCGGACGAGCGGCATGACCTCGCTCGTCCAGCTTATGTCGAGTGGTTTGCTGGATCCGCAAAACGCGGACGCTGAAGCGCGCCGATTGTTCGAGAATTTCGCTCAGAGCGCATCCCCGGCCATCACCCTGCGGAACAACCGGGAAGGTGCCCAGGCCGTCGAGTTCGACGTCCTGGCGTACATGGCGCCCGGCATGGCGTTGATGTTCCTGATGTATACGGTTTCGTACGGCGGGCGCTCGATCCTGGCGGAACGCTCCCAGGGGACGCTGCCGCGCCTGCTCGTCTCGCCGACGTCTGCCGCGCAGGTGCTGGGTGGGAAAGTCCTCGGTATCTTCTTCATGGGCCTGGCACAAACCGGGATTTTGATCCTGGCCAGCTCGCTTTTCTTCGGCGTGAAATGGGGCGACCCTGCCGGTCTGGTCCTCCTGATCCTGGCCGCCGTTTTCGGCGCGACTGGCTGGGGGATGTTGATCACGGCGCTGTCGCGCACACCCGGGCAGGTGGCCAACATTGGTTCGGCCCTCATGCTCATCTTCGGGATCCTGGGAGGAAGCTTTATCAATCTCGGACAGATGCCGCCCCTGCTGCGCACATTTAGCCGGATCACGCCGAATGCCTGGGGACTGGACGGGTTTACCACGCTGGCTCTGGGTGGAACCTTACCAAACCTGCTGGAGCCCATTACAGCCCTGTTGATCATGGGCGCCGTCTTATTTGGGATCGCGGTGGTCCTGTTCGGCCGCCGGGGGATGATGCAGAAATGATGTAGGGGCGGGGTCATCCCGCCCCGGGCGAGAGGACCTCGCCCCTACAGGAAATTGATTATGAGAAAGATCCTTGCCATTACCTGGAAAGACGCCATCATCCGCTTTGGAAATTCGTGGGAACTCCTGTTCTTCATCATCCTGCCCGTTGTTTTCACATTCATCCTGGCGGGAGGCGCGCCCTCGGGCGACGAGGACCCGCGCATCCGTTTACTGGTCGTCGATGAAGCCAGGACACCCATTTCAGAGCAGATCATCGCGGAACTTGAAAATTCGACGGCGATCCGCCCCGAAGTGGCAGCCCGCGCAGAAGCGCAAAGTCAATTCGACGAGCGGCGCGCCTCGGTGGTCTTTATTATTCCGGCAGGAGTCAGCAGCGCGTCTCTGCAGACCGGCCGCGCGGAAGTGGAGCTGCTCCAGCAGCCGACCAATATGGACGCGACCATTGCCGAGCGTGCCATCCTGACCGCCCTGCGGCGTGTCAGCAGCTCGGTCTCTGCCGCGCAAAATGCCGTTGCGCAGCGCGAGAGCAGACAGGCATTCGCGTCAGAGGCGGAGAGACAGGCCTTTTTCGAGAGCTCCCTCGCGCTGGCGCAGTCGATTCAAAAGGATGCACCGGAACGCGTGACCGTCGTTGCAGCCCTGACACCCGATCAGGTGGATTATGATCCGCGCGCCAATACCTCCGCCGGGCAATTGATCACGTGGGTGTTCATTCCCCTTTTCGGGATTTCGGCCTTGTTCGCCTACGAGCGCCAGCAGGGAACGTTACAGCGTCTGCTCACCACGCCTGCAAGCAAAGCCACGTTTTTGTTTGGGACCATCTTCGGTCAGGTTGCGATGGCGCTCGTACAGATGCTGCTGCTGGTGGGATTTGGGATTTTCGCCATGAAATTAAATTGGGGGCGCGAGCCGCTGGCGTTATTCGTGCTTCTGCTTGCCTCCGCCCTGGCCGCGGCTGCATTTGGCACATTGATGGGCACGTTCATCAAGACCGAAGGTCAGGCCAACGGATTGAGCATCATGTTCGGCATGGTCTTTGCAATGATGGGCGGATGCTGGTATCCGCTGGAGCTGTTCCCGGCGGCCGTGCAAAACGCCGTAAAGGTCCTCCCCACCACCTGGGCCATGCAGGGGATGCTGGATCTCCTCCTGCGCGGCGGAGGCCTGCCGGAGGTCCTGCCAGAGGTGGGAGTCCTGCTGGCCTTCGCGGCGATCTTTTTCAGCGTGGGCGTCTGGAGGTTCAGGTACGAGTGAGGGAAAACTGATTTAGCTGAAGCAGGAACATGATTAACCCTGAACTTAATCTGGACGCAGACAAACGCTGATTCAAAGGAAACGTCTGCGTTTTTCTGCGTGAATCAGCGTCCTGGGGCTTTAAAAAAACATGACCCACCTCGAAACATTAATTTCGGGGTGGGTCATGTTTCAATCTGTC
Organism: Anaerolineales bacterium; assembly: GCA_049697155.1. Lineage (GTDB taxonomy): Bacteria > Chloroflexota > Anaerolineae > Anaerolineales > Villigracilaceae > Defluviilinea. Next base: position 7,196 of record JBAVVF010000866.1, on the reverse strand, counting down.
ACCAGAAACATCTTTGCATACCTTCCATGCAGCTGTCCGACAAACTTGAAGAGATGCATGGAGACCGTCAGGAGCAGGAAACCCAGGATGATCAGAACCGGATACCAGGCGGGTGAAAGATAGTACCGGTAACGCATGGTTCCAATGATGACGCCGGCAGCCGCCTGGTCTGTAAACATCTCGAGGACGGGCGAAGCCATTAAGGAAAGCGCAACGCTGAACAGGGTCACGATGACCGTGAAGTACAGAGTTCCAAAGGCCAGCTGGACGATCATGTAAAAGAGCATTTTCCAGGTGGGCACATCGGTGACGAGGAGCTTCAAACGTTCCAGCCACTTCATATCCTGGTGTGCAAACTTGGGTCGGCGCGGCATGCGCACGCCCAGTAATGCTTCGACGAGACGTCCCTCCAGCAAAGCCAGCCCGCGTACCGAGAGCAGGAAAAAGATCGCGAAAGGCAGTCCAAAGATAAAGATGGCCAATGATATGGAGAGCGACAATCCCGTCACTGCCCAGGTGAAGTAAACGATGCCGGTCACAAACGCGATCAGCATGTACAGGATCGCGCCCCAGGCGCGCGGGTCGGCGAAGATCGCGAAAAAGCGCACCAGCATGGAATCCGACGTCCGATTCCGGGAGGTCAGGCCGGGCGGGGTCAGCCGCTCCACTTCCCGATAGGCGGCCGCGATCTCATCGGGCGAACCATACTGTTCGATGACGAGGTCGAGGGCCTGCTCGGCAGACTTTTCGGGCTCCGTTTCACGCATGCCCACCAGCGCGGCCCGCAGGTGTTCCTCTGCATCGGCGAGCGCATCCTGGACCGTTGCCGCGTCGCTTTCTACAAGCTCAGCTTTCAATGCGTCCAAATATTCTTCCACAGATTTGATCATGATGAACCTCCTTTGATGGCGCGGTCAACGAATGATTTCATTTGCTTCCAGACACCCTGCCAGATCGCCAGGGTTTCGCGCCCCTCGGATGTGATCTCGTAATACCTGCGCGGTGGCCCTGAGACCGAGGGCTCCACTTTGCTTTCGAGCAATCCATTGTTCTCCAGGGAGTGCAGGACGGGATAGAGCGCGCCCTGTTTCATGAACGAGGCATCCCCGCTGTACTCATCGAGCAGCTTGGCGATCTGGTACCCATACATTGGCTCGGTACTTTTATCTACAACGCTGAGCAGCACCAGCGACGCGATCCCGGCGTTCATTTCTTTCTGGAATTTCTTTGTGAGGGAAGAAGAGTCAACCACTAGACCTCCTTTCGGTAGAGTGAAATTACGTCTATTACTAACTTAATAGTAGTACGAATTTATGATTATGTCAAGGATTTAAAAGAAACTCACCCTCGAAAGATAGACTTCGGGGTGAGTCACGTTCAGGTCGAATCAGAGTTTTATGGAATGGGTCGCAAAGCCGGCTGGGGTTTCTCGCGGGCCGTCGAAAATAGCGTATCCAGATTCGGGATAGGGTCCCAATCCCCGCCCGTTTCCAGTTCGGCATAGGGAATGTAATAAAACTGGATCTCGGTCGTGCCGTAGCGCTGGAACACGAAGAAGATATGGGTCTTATCCGGACTCCAGCGCGCATCCCGGTAACAGCAGGCTCCGCCCATGGGATTGATTTTCTCGGCCTCGCGGGTTTCGCTGTTTTGCAGATACAGATCGCCGAAGCCGTCATTGCGGATCGAGTCGTTCAACAGGAACAGATGACCGCCATCCCAGTCATAACTTGTGATCCGTTTGCTGCTCTCCTTGTCAAATTCGATGCGCGTCCCGGGGATCTTGGCCACCCGCACGGGACCGATCGTCGCACATTTCGGAATATCCACACTCAGGAGGAAGATTTGATCGGAGCTCACAAGCTGGGTATCCACAACATGGGATGCGACCTGTGTTCCGTTCTTCGACCAGAGCAGTTCCCGGAACGCATACTGGTTGTAGAAACAATTCTCCGGGAGGGTGAGCAGACTAAATCGGGTATCAACGTCTTTCAACGATTCCAGATCGAACGGGACGATATTCAGCGTGCGCTGGATGCTGATTGCCACCAGTTTTCCATCCGGTGACACTTTAAAGCCTTCCAGCACTTCCTTGGGGGTGAAGCACATGATCTGCTGCGCTCGCAGGGACTCCACATCCAGGATGTAAACACAGTTGCGCGAGATGTAGGTCAGGCGGCCGTCCGGGATCCAATGCAGGTCGGTCTTGACCGAGTTGTCCGTCCTGACCTGGATCAGGTTATCTCCATCGACATCCATCAGATAAAGCTGGTTTCCCACCAGGAAGGCGATCTTATCCGCGCCGCCCGGGATGGCAGACATGGGCGTTCCGGCAGTGGCCGTGAAAACAAGAGTCGCAGTCGGTTCGGGGGTTAAGGTCAGCGTGGGTGCCAGGATTGGAGCATCCAGCGCCGTGGCCGTAGGAGTAGGAGACGCCAGAAATGGCAATTGTCCACGGAACGCATAGGCCGTCCCTGCCAGAGCAAGCAGGAGCAGGCCTGCCGCGATCCAGCCGGTCCGCCGCGCCAGAGGAGTACCCGCCGCTTGCCGGTCCACCAGCGGTGTGGACTGCGGCATCGTGCGTTCGCCCCCAAACGCAACCCGGTTCAGCTCCCGCGCCAGATCGATGGTTGTGCGGTAGCGTTTCTCCCTGTTCTTGGCCATCGCAGTCTTGATAATGACATCCACTTCACCCGGCAGATCGGGCCGGATCCGCAGGACGTTGGGGACCGGATCGTTGACGTGCTGGAGTGCCAGTCCAATGACCGTGTCCTTGCCGAACGGGCGCTCGCCGGTCAACATCTCGTAAAGCATCGCCCCCAGCCCATAGACATCGGCCCGATGATCTACATTTTCTCCCAGCGCCTGTTCGGGGCTGATATAGGCCGGTGTTCCAATCACTTCCTGCCCGGTGGCTGAGACCAGCGATTCGGTAACCTTGGCCACACCAAAGTCGGAAAGATAAGGATTGTTGCTCGAATCGAAGAGAACGTTATCGGGCTTGATGTCCCGGTGAATCACCCCTTTGGAATGGGCGTGATCGAGCGCGGAGGCCAGGCGTTCGATGATCAGGGCCGCATCGCGCAGCGAGAATCGGCCCTTCTTGATCAGGTCCGAAAGTGAGCCACCCGACATGTAGCGCATGACAAAGAACGGCTGCTCATCCTCATCCCCACCCACATCGTAAACAGGGACAATGGCCGGGTGTTCGAGGGACGTGACCAGTTTCAGTTCGCGCTTAAAGCGGGCGCGGGTGATCAGGTTGTTGAGCAGCTCACGCGGCAAAATCTTGATCGCCACTTCACGATTGGAAACGGGATCAAAGGCAAGGTACACAGTTGCCATCCCCCCGCGGCCCAGCTCAGATTTGATTTTGTATCTGCCGACCTTATCCAATGCCATGGGACAAGTATATCAAAGTCCTTCCACAAAAGAATATTATAACCATTCCTCACCAAAAAGAATACAGGTCACCGGTTCCCATACTCCAGCTGCGGCAGGGACTGCAGGTACACCCAGACCGCCTTCAATTCAGCGTCGCTCATGAATTTATACGAGCCCCAGGGCATGTATTCCCCGCGCACTTTTCTTCCATCCGGGGCAACGCCGGTGCGAATCGTTTCCATAAAACCATCCTCCGTCCAGGTTGGCAGGGCCGAACCCGGGCCGAAGGTCAGGTTGGCTGCCGGGGGCCAGCTCGACGGGAAGCCCGGGATGCGACCGCCCGACATCGTCAGTCCGTGGCAGACCTTGCACGAGTATGTCAGATATTCGCCATACTCCGGCGTGACGCCCGCCTGCGGTGCGACGGGGCGCGCCGCCTCGTGAGGGATCAGTTCAGCCGGAATAAATGTGATGGCCGGGACAAGCGTCATCACGACCCGCCCTGTCCAGGAGACCGTGCTGGCCGGCAGCTCGTGATCCACGGGCGGCGCGCTCTTGATGTAGGCAATCACCGCCCCGAGATCCTCGTCGCTCAGAAAATAGAATTCGGTGGAGGGCATGAACAGCAGGGGTGTCCCGTCCGCCCGGATGCCATGCCGGATGGCCCGCGCCCAGCCCTGGTCGGTATACCCGCTCGCGACGCCGCCTTTGCCGGACGTCAGATTTGAGGCGACCACCTTTCCGACCGCGGGATCATCCAGATAAATATTCCCTTCCATCCGCGGGACATCCTGCGAGGGCAGGTTCAAATGTGAGTTGAGAGGCTGTTCCGGCTCGGAAAGCTCCAGGTAGCCTCCCCCGCTGTGACAGGCCTCGCAGCCTCGGAACCGGAAGATGTGCTGACCCAGTTCAATCGATGCCGCGTCTGTCGGAATAACGACTGTTTCTTCCGGCAGAGTATACACACGCGTCAGACGCGCTTCCGCCTTGAAATAGATAACAGCCAGCCCGATTGCCGCCAGTCCTGCCAGCACACCAGAAACGATACCCACCCACTTCAGGAACCTCTTCATTTTCTCTGCCCTCACCCTTCCGCATCATCTAAAGCTTTCAGGCTTTCTCCGCAAAAGTACATTTCTCGCCATTCACTCTCAGCCGCCCAGGTAGGCCGCTTTGACACCCGGGTTATCCATCAATTCAACGGCCGGGCCGGCAACCGTCAGCCGTCCGGTCTCGAGGACATATCCTCGCTGCGCCAGTTTCAATGCCTGACGGGCATTCTGCTCGACCAGCAATATGGTCGTGCCTGCCGCGTTGATCTCGCGCAGGGTCTGGAAGATCTCCCGCACCAGAACCGGAGCCAGGCCCATTGAAGGCTCATCCAGGAGCAGGAGCCGCCCGCGGGTCATGAGAGCGCGTCCAACGGCCAGCATCTGCTGCTCGCCGCCGGAAAGCGTCCCCGCCAGCTGATCCTGCCGCTCGGCCAAGCGCGGGAAGAGAGCGAAAACCCGCTCGTACTCCCGGCGCAGGTCGCCGCGGTCCCTGCGGCTCCAGGTGGCCAGCTTCAAATTTTCCTCGACGGTCAGATTGGCAAAGATGCCGCGTCCCTCGGGCACGTGAGCCACACCCATTTCCACGATCCGGTGAGCAGGGACACTACCGAGATTTGTCGAGCCAAAGATGATCTTTCCGCTGCGGATCGGCACGATCCCCGAGATCGCGCGCAGCAGCGTCGACTTGCCCGCCCCGTTTGCCCCGATCAGGGTGACGATCTCTCCTTCATGCACTTCCACCGAGATGCCCTGCAGGGCAAGAATACTGCCATAGGCGACATGCAGGTCTTGTATCGAGAGTAACAGGCCGTTGGAGCTCATGCCGCCACCTCCTCGCCCAGATAGGCCTCTATGACCCGGGGATGGTTTTGGATTTCCTTTGGTGTGCCTTCCGCGAGGGTCTCTCCAAAATCAAGGACCTTGATGCGTTCCGCAATACCCATCACCACCCGCATCTGATGCTCGATCAGCAGGATGGTCAGTTGGAATTCGCGGCGGATCCACAGAATCGTTTCCATCAACTGCTCGACTTCGGCCGGGTTCATCCCGGCAGCCGGTTCGTCGAGCAGCAAAAGGGCAGGCCGAGTGGCCAGGGCCCGGGCGATCTCAAGCCTGCGCTGCTGGCCGTAGGGAAGGTTCTTTGAAATCGTTTCCGCTGCCCCATCCAGGCCGAAGATACCCAGCAGATCGAGTGTCTCCTGGCGAACGCGTCTCTCCTGTTTGACGAAATTCGGCAGGTGTAAAAGAGCCTCCCAGCTGGAATAACCTGCCCGGGTATAGTGCGCGATCCGGACATTATCCAGCACGGATAGCTCTTTGAACAGCCGGATGTTTTGGAATGTGCGGGCAATGCCCCGGCTGACGATCTCATGGGGTTTATGACCGACAAGGTTTTGTCCCTGGAAAACAATGCTTCCCTCGCTGGGATGGTAGACACCCGTAATCAGGTTGAACACGGTGGTCTTGCCGGCGCCGTTTGGGCCGATAATGGCGACCAGTTCACCGGGTTGCAGCTCGAGGTTGAACTCGTGTACAGCCCGCAGTCCGCCAAAGTAATGTGTGAGATGCTCGATGTGAAGCAGGGTCATGGCACCACCTCCTTCGCGCCCTTCGCAGCCCGGGCCTGTTCCCTGAATTCTGCGAGGGCCTCCGGCCGCTCCTCGCGCGGGACCAAAAAGCGGAACTCGCGCAGTCCCATAATGCCACTGGGCCGGTAGATCATCAGCAGGATCAGCATAAGAGGAGCAACGACCAGGCGCCATTCCTGGGAGATGCCCACCTGTTGAAGTACCGTCCGCAGTCCCTCCATCACAACCGTGTAAACGGTGGCCCCCAGAATGGACCCGCCCAGACTGCCCACGCCGCCCAGGTAAACCATGACAAGCATGTCCGTGGACTTCAGGATGGTGAAAGAGCGTGGGTTGATGAACTGAAGCTCATGAGCAAACAAGCCTCCCGCAACCCCGGCCAAAAAGGCCGAGAACACAAAGGTCAACACTTTGACCTGGCGGGTGCTGACACTCACCAACCCTGAGGCGATCTCATCCTCGCGGATCGAAAGGACGCCGCGCCCAAAGTTCGAGAAGACATAGTTGCGGGCCAGGAAGACCATCAGGATCACGACGATATACACCCACCACAGGCTGGTCAGCTTCTCCATGCCCATAAAGCCGCGCGGCCCGCCGATCACGTCGATATTCTCCAGCACACTCTTGATGATCATGTTGAACGCCAGGGTGACGATCGCCAGATAGTCGCCGCGCGTGCGGAACGAAGGGAAGGCGATCCCCAGCCCCGCGATCCCGGCCCCGACCCCGCCCGCCAGCAGCGCGACGGGAAAGAGGAACGGTCCAAGCTCGCGGGGAAAGACCCACACGGTCAGCAGGGAGGACACATAGGCCCCGATCGCCATGAACCCGGCATGCCCCACGGAGAACTCTCCCATGTACCCGTTGACCAGGTTCAGGCTCACCGTCAGGATGATGTTGATGCCAATGTACTTGAGGACAAGGTCGATGTAGGGGTTGATGATCCCAAACTTCGGCAGCAGGACGGTGAGAGGGAAGATCAGGACGAGGACCAGAGGGAGTCCCCAGCGCTTCCAGAATTTGCTTTTCATCGATGATCTCCTCTCATACCTTCTGTGCCATGGGTCGTCCCAGGATGCCTGTCGGACGGAAGATCAGGAGCACCAGGAGCAGCGAGAAGGCGACAAAGTCCCGGTAGGTCGAGGGCAGGAAGACCGTGGTGTAGATCTCG